>PUNP01000653.1 GCA_003551785.1 Candidatus Brocadiaceae bacterium
GGAGTCGGAGAGGCCTATAGTAGCGAAGAAGCCCTGGAAACAGTGTGAAGCCAAGAGGCCTTATTGTAGATAAGCTGAGTGAGAAGGGTGGTGTGCCGCTTGGACGAAAGTCCGATTACGGGTCCCTCTGGCAATCTTTAGTAGATTGTCGGTGAACTCATCATCTGGAGATAGAGACTATACTGGAAGGCGAAGTTGGAGTCCAGCGTGTGCTTTTCGGTGAAATCTGCAAGAGAGCTGTATGCGGGAAAGCCGTATGTGCGGTTCGACGAGGGGGAGGGTTAAGCCCTCCCTACTCTACTGGTAAACAGCCGTCGTCGCTAATCGTTATCCGTTAATTCTAAGTTCTTAGTACGGACTTCTGCCCCCGGGTCGTGGCCCAAAAGGTTGCAGGCGGAATGTATGACAGGCATCTTGCCTGTCCAAAGCGCAGGCAGGATGCGTGCTATACGTATGACAGACACCCTTGATTGACTGTACAGCTTATGTTGAACTTATTCGGCCATGCCCTTCGAACCCCGGTAGCGAGCTCCGGAGTTATTTGGTTTATCCTGGTTGATATTTTATAATAAAACTTATAGGATGAAATATGTAGCGAACTCGCAAATAGGGAGGTGAATTCACAATGTCTGCATCAATAGAAAATAAGATTCGCAAATTACCCGTTGACATGCAGCGTGAAACAGAAGATTTTGTCGATTTCTTGTTAGAGAAAGCCTCACGTGGGACAGAAGGTCCGGTTAGAGAACGCAAACTTGGACTCATGCGCGGCACTGTTAACTATATGGCGCCGGATTTTGATGCACCGCTGGAAATGTTCAGCGATTACATGGCCGACAAACCTACAGGAGAAGCGGAGTCATGAGGCTCTTACTTGATTCACACGCCTTGATATGGGCTTTGGATAGACCGGAGAAATTAGGAACTACGGCCTGTAAACTGTTGAAAGACCCTTCAAATGATCTCTGCTTTAGCTCGGCAACAATATGGGAAATAGCTATAAAGGTTGGGATAAAGAAATTATCCTTATCGGTTCCCTTCAAACAATGGATGGAACAGGCGATAGCTTATTTAGACATTACAACGTTACCAATTACTATATCGGCAACAGATTTACAGGTTAAACTCCCGGTCCGTCATCGAGACCCTTTTGACCGTTTATTGGTAGCCCAGGCTATGGTAGAGAACATGGGAATCATAACTAAAGACAAAAAAATTATATGTTATGATGTAGAGACATACTGGTAAGTGACTCGTCCTGATTAAAAGTTGACGGTTGTTTCTGGCATAAGATCTCTGACCTCAGACCTCGGACTTCTGTCCTCTGACGTCTGCCCTAGCCGTTAATTCCACATTTCTAATTCGTAATTGCCGTCCCTGTGTTCTCTGTGTCTTTGTGTGATTTTCTGCCGTTATGCCGTTAATCCGTGTCAATCCGTGTAATCCGTGGACCGTCTTTGCCGTTGCTGTCGTTGCTTACCAACTCATCAGCTTATCAGCTTAAATTCGCTCAACAGCTTAAATTAGCTGCCCTCTTGCAGTGATTCGAATTTCGATGTACAATAATTGTAAAAGAGGTGTTATAATACCGGAGGTTATTCCATGACGACACTCAAAAAACTTGTTGAACATGTGCCACCTGAACTTGAACCGGAAGTAAAGGATTTGGTTGAGTTTTTAATGAAAAAGCACGGAAAAACTCAAGCCGGGGAAAAGCACCCTAAATGGTTGAGAACGGTAAAGAGGGGGCCTTCCAGGGGGACAAGTGCAAGTTCTACTGTAGAATCTATGAGGGGTATAGAGCGATGTTGATTTTTATGGATACCTCTGCTCTTGTAAAAAGATACATTGAAGAGCAGGGGAGTTTTGAAGTTGACGCTTATTATTCATCGGCTAACGAAATCGCAATAGCCCCTATCACTCCAATTGAGTTTCATTCAGCATTGAGCAGGAAACGGGAGGATAAGTCGATAGAAGAGTCAACATACGATGAGGCTATTATTTCCTGGAGGGCGGAAAAGCAATATTATAATTCTCTGCCATTGAATGACCCGACACGGGAGTGTGCGATAGCAATATTGAAGAGGAACAGGCTGAGAACTCTTGATTCCATACAGTTAGCCTCGGCGATATTGATATCCAGCGATGAATTTGTTGTTGCCGACAAGCAATTATTTAAAGTAGCTCGCGAACTGCTGGAAAAAGAAGTAACACTCATAGAATAATTATATTTTTGCACAATTTTCCGCTCGCTACTCTTTTCCTTCCGTTTCTGTCTTTGCCGTTGTCGTTGTCTTTGTAGTTTGTTTTTCTGACCTCAGACCTCTGACTTCTGATCTCAGACCTCAGATATCTGACCTAAGCTCTCTGAAAAGCATTTTTACGAATCAATGGGTAACCCCGTCAAAAGTTTTTGCTAAGCTTTTTCCAAAAAGCGTTGTCGTTCCGTCTTTCAGCCGTTGCCGTTGATGTTTGTCGTGATAGTAATTCTTTTCGCGTTTGTTTTCGAAAAGAATTATTGACGTTAATTCTTAATTCCCAATTCTTAATTCTTAATTAATCTCTTTATCGAGGGCCGCCCCCGGGATCACATAAGCTATAAAGACAACGAAATAACCGCGGAGCACGCAGAGGACGCAGAGAAAGACGAAAAACTATTTTAAAGAAGGTTTTGATCCCAACAGAAGCCGTTCTCTGCGTTCTCTGCCATCTCTGCGGTAAAAAAACGAAATAACCAAAGATTATCCGTAAGTTATGAAACTAAGTACTAGGGAAGTTGATGATTTCTTTGCCGCAAAATAATATAGGATTAAATAATCAGGAGGATGGTATGGGAACTGGAACTGAACAAAAAGAGGTCAAGGTAATTGTTCCTACAGACGTTTTATTGTCTGCGAATATAGACCAGGAACATATAGGGCAGGCAATGCTTGAAGCACTGGCATATGATTGTTTTGCTGACGGGCGCCTGTCAGGGGGGAAGGCGGCGAAATTAGCCGGCATGAGCCGCATCGCTTTTTTGTGTAACGCTTACAGGCACAACGTCGATTGGTTGTCTTACAGCAAAGATGAAGTGCGGAGGGAACTCTCCGAGCAATGAAAGTTATCTGTAACACGACGCCGCTGATTGCGCTGGCATCAATAAAATTGTTGGGATTGCTCCACGACGTTTATGGTAATATTAATATACCAAAGGCAGTTTTTGATGAGATCAATCATGGAGGGGCAATAGATGTTCCTGACCTTTCCAATTTAAAATGGGTCGAGATTATTCCAGATATTCAGTCTATTGAGAACAAGTTGTTGTTCCAATTGGATTCGGGAGAGCAACAGGTAATTTTACATGGATTGAAGGATGAGACCGATTTAATTCTTATTGACGATAAAGTTGCACGCAATACCGCTGAATACTTGGGATTGAGGGTCAAGGGGACGTTAGGTGTGTTAGTCGAGGGTAGGCGCCGTAATTTGATATCGTCATTCAGGGAA
>PUNP01000170.1 GCA_003551785.1 Candidatus Brocadiaceae bacterium
GGTGGTCGAGCCGTTATAATCAATGGACAGCCGATATGCCAAATAAGGGCGGTTGTCGCAAAAGGGAGTATTTCGGAAAAGACAAGCAAGCCGCACAGGCTAAATTCCACAGAATGATGGCTGATTTTTATGAGGGGGTTGAGGAAAGCAAGAGCAGTCGCTCGGGATCAGACGCAATTCCGCTGCTGCAACTCGCAGAGCAGTTTCTGAGGTGGAATAAAGTCAACAAGGCACACGGCACCTTCACTTGCTACCGGGACGGGCTCAAATACGTTACCCGTCGCCCGGAGAACGCCGAAAAAGCCGCCGATGAGCTCACGCCGGGTGATTTAGAGGTCGTAAAGCTGGATATGGTGGAGAAGGGTCTCTCCGCCCGCACGATCAATGTAATGGTCACTGCGGTCAAAAGAATGTATAATTGGGGCATGAAACAAGCCCTTGTCAAATCCAATCCTGTGGAAGGCGTTGAACGAATCAGCAAACATGTCAATGCCCCCGACCATCCAGAGAAAAAACATTTGTCGCTGGAGCGTGCGCGCGAATGTATCCATATTTGTCACCATTCTCCCCCCCTTGGCGATATATGTGAGTTCATACTTCTCACCGGAATGCGCATCGGGGAGGTAATACGCGTAACATGGGAAGACGTCGATCTGGAACAGCGCTTTTTAAAGCTGGAATACCATAAGACAAGCGGACATACTAATCGACCCCGAACTATCCCGCTATGCAGCCGCTCTGCGGAGATTTTACTTAATCAGAGCAGAGATGGCAAAATGTCCGGTAAAACCATATTTACCGGAATCAATGGACAGCCATTTAAAGTCTACGCGCTCCACTGCCGCCTGAAGCGCCTCAGAAAAAAACATCCTGAACTCACAAGCTTCTCCTTCCACAAGCTTCGCCATACCTGCGCCACCTACCTCGCAAGGGAACAGGTTCCCGAGCGAGTTGCCCAGGCAATACTCGGACACAGTTCAGCCTTGATGACCCGACACTACACAGCAACGGCCAGTAATGAGATGCTGGATGCTGCCGAAAAACTATCGCAAGCCACCGGATATATTAAGAGAGTGACCGTGAGAAAAACAGCAAAATGAACGATAAAAAATTAAAACCTGGAGATGCTGCTGCTTATTCAGTGGCTTATGAGTCAACCCGTGCCTGGGGATGCCTGCAGCGCGGATGGCTGGATATGGACAGAGAGCGAATCGGGATATTGGGCGAAGCTCTGGGACGCCTTGATAATCTTGCGGTTGATGCCGGCCCAAAGGTGGATTACACCGGGCCCGTCCAGGAAGCCTTTGACCTTTATTCCACCCTCTGCTGTGGGGCAAACCATTTGCGTCTTTCCGCACTCTGGTGCGCTTTTTCTGATGCCTGGACAGACCCCAAATTGGGCTACGGCGGTCTTATAGTCAGGGTATGTGTGCACGTTGCCGAGTTACATCAACTTACTGCCGCCAGTCAAAAGCCCCTGCTGTCCGGGGTCAAAAAAAGCTTGAAAGCAATAGGGAAATCTCCTGTCAGGTTTTATGCTAACGCAACTCTCAAAGAAGCAAAAAAATACAAAAGCATGACAGAAGACTGCCTCGGCGATATCTACCACGCCCTTTCACATATGGAACAGTTAGTGTTTCAAGTCCCGAAGGATCCAGTTGATGCGGAATACTGGAGAGGACCCGAAATACGGTATGATGACAAGCCGGGAAATATGCCCCCCCATCGGCCCGCTTCCGTAGCTCCGGGAGAACTTGTTACGCTCCCGTCGGTTATGGTGCCAATCATAGAAGATTCAGCTATTTACGAGGCACTCTACCGGATTTGGAGCTGTGCACTTTCATACGGGTCGGATACAGCAGGCATTACAAATCGCTGGTTCAGGCTGGGCAGGGATATTGCGCTACTCCAGGATTTGCCGGCTATTCCAGAACAGATCCAGAGAAAATATTTTGACGTTCATTATGAAACAAGGCCCGATCCAGGCTATAACCCCTGGGAATTAACTGAACCTCTTGTAAATAATATATATAAAGGTGCAAGAGAATGTGCACGCGACCTCCCCATAGATGTTCCTGCGTTGAGCCAATTGAACCATAGGGAGTGGGCTGATAAATTACATAATCAAATCAAGCCCTTCTTTGATAAGTACTTACCTGAAGAAAGAAAGACGCAGGAATTATCCGGTGACAAAAAAACGCCCGATACCGATGTGGATGGTGTTGCGCAAGACAGAGGCTCCGCTCCATTGACATTGTCCGGGCTGATCGATAAGTATCTTCAGGTATGCCGAAACAGTGACCTAGCTGAAAATACAATAAAAGGCTACGAGAGCAGGTTCAAATACGTGCTTAAATTTAAGGACCTCAGAGACAAACCGGCTGCTGAGCTGACGTCTACGGATATCGAAAAAGTTAAAGCCGACATGAAGAAGCGCGGGATTAAGGGGACAACAAGAAACAAGATGAGGGGGCGGCTAATAGGGCTTTATAATTGGGCCATAGATAATGACTTAGTAGAGAAGAATCCAGCTAAAGGCGTAAAAAAGGTAGGCGGTCATTACGATTCGGCAGATCAGGAAAACAAAAAATACTATGACCTGGAAACCGCCAAGAAATATATTGAAATGTGTCATGACTCTCCTCCTCTGGGCGACATTTTCAACCTTTTGCTTCACACCGGGATGAGACCACACGAACCTCTGGGGCTTAAGTGGAAGAATATAGACGAGAAAGACGGCTATATAATTCTCACACAGCATAAAACCAGTGGGCGTACAAACAAACCACGATATGTACCCATGATCAAAGGTGCAAAAAAAATTATCGAAAAACAGAAAAAACTAAGAAAACAAAACGGAAACACTGGCCCCGATGATCCCGTTTTTGTCAATAAGAACGGAAAAGCTTTCAATATTGGCGCAGTTCACAGCAGACTAAAGAAAAATCTACGCAAAAAACACGAGGAGCTAATCGATTTTCAGCCTGGTAAACTCCGTCATACCTGTGCTACATCGCTTTCAAAAATGAAAGTCCCGCTAAACATCGTAAAACAGATACTTGGGCACAGTGATGAACTGATGAGTGTGTATTATATCCATGCTCACAGTGATGAAGTAAAAGAAGTTGCGGGACAGTTTTCAGATGAGATTGAGAAGGCTTAGTTTTTTGGTATTGAATCCATATCATTAAGACATGTATGAAATCGTCCGGGAACAAGTAGCTCAGCAAATGCTCGGCCACAGATCTTCTTTGATGACGCGTTACTACACGGCAGTTGAGAGCGATGATCTGAAAGAAGCTGCGGGAAGGTTGTCTGATGGTATTGAAGGTGTGTAGGTTTTGGTATTTTGTATGAGAATCTCAGCAAACCGGCATAAAAATCTTCTTGACTTTGCCCATGTGCTGGTGTATGTTATGTATGGATGGTGGGTTGAATTGTTTTGATTAGTGGAGGAGATGAGATGGCTACAGATGAAAAACC
>PUNP01000390.1 GCA_003551785.1 Candidatus Brocadiaceae bacterium
CGTTTTCCACCCATTTCATTTTCTTGTACGGTCGCGTGACCGGAACATACCACCTGGCTTCCCCTTTTTTTTCCGGATGTTGTTCGAGTTCTTCGAGCAGTGATTCATACTGTACCCGGTAATCTTGTTTAACTGAAGAAATTTCTTCTACATCTTTGGCGGTAATTTTACGGCGTGGTAGATCAACAACTTCCATTTTGTGTGCGAACTCCGGCGTCCAGTGGATGTCTTTTACAGCAGCGGACAGAATGTAATCGATAGCATCGGCTATTCTGCGGGCGATTTCATCACGCGGTGTGCTGCTGTCTCGCGAGCGGTCACGTCCGAGCTCCGTTCCTGATAAGCGCCACATGCGTTTTTCAGCCTCTTTATAGGTCAATACGTGGGGAGACTGATCGCCGGCCGGAGCGCATTGGGCCAGAATATGAATATCATTCCCGAAACGCCTGCGCAGTTCCAGCCGTGTTTCGTGCCAGTAGTCGGCGCTGATGCGGAAAGAATTTTCACTGACCTGGGACGGGCACGGCACATTGACGACGAGACCGGTCAGTTTCTTGTCGGTATCGTAAGTCATCATAGCCTGCAGAGTGTGGTCCTCATAACCTTCTACATGGCTGAAGTCCTGGGTTTCGGCATTACCATACATCTTGCTGCTCCCGTCTTTATAGGACAGGCGTCGGTTGCGCCCGATCACAGCATGTCCCAGCCCATAGGCGATACCTGAGGTTTGTCGGCTCTTCCAGGCTTTCTTAATCGCGGCCGCAATACGTCCTGCGGCAAAATCAACATAAGCCTCAGGCGCCATTGCATCAAGCTCTATGCCGTAGGGGTGGGCATCTGTGTTGTTGTCATTATCCGGAACATATCGCTTCTTATATCTTGCCGCAGGCGCAGCATGAGTATGAGTGGCATTAAACAAAACATTTTTAGTATCTACCTCTGGCAGTATGTTTCTGAGGTGTTCTCTGACAGTATCACGCAGTTCATCGGCTATGCCGACAATGTCACAGCTTACCATAATGACATATTCTGCCGCATCCGCGTGTTTTATCGATTCAATTACCAGTGCGGTTGCAGTTACCGGGTCCAAAACCCCTTCTGAAATACGTGCGTAATGCTGACCGGCCAGGTAAACCTTACTATCGGGCGTTATATCCGTCTGCGCCCACCCAGTTTTAAGACTACATTTCTGATTTGACATTTTGCATTCCTCCTTTCAGGTTAATTGATTCTCATTTTTGCCTGAGCAGTTCCATATGGGGCTCGACCAGGCAATATTATCGTTTTCCGTCGTTATCCGTACATAGCAGTAAGCGTTACGATCCATATCCGGTTCGATGTCCTCGCAGATGAGAACGCGCGGATCGTAATCAGGCCTCAGAGTCTGCGATTCTTCCCCGTTTACTATGATTTTAGCCTCTCGTATACCTTCTTCTGAGGCGGCGGTTAAGCTGAACCTATGCATGGGGGATTCGGAATGGAACTCAACGTCAAGATATATTCTGCTCTGCGTTGAAGCATAGGTTTGCCGATTACTAATAGCATCAAAAACGGCTTCGCGCGTCAAAGATGCTGCTTTTGCCGCAGTATAGCCGCAGGGGCTGAACAAACGTTTATTTTCCCTGGCGAGTTTTAGATAACTGTCGTTAACAAGGGGCAGACCGGGGCGCCCATCATGAATGTCCCCACCGCCGACAACCCCGAGCCGGTATCCTTTGTCAAGAGCATCGCGAACATGTCGGCCGCGCATTTCGCCTTTATTGCTCAAAATTGGCAGCATGTTGCCGTCGTTGGCATGGCATTCGCTGCTGCCCCAGATAGAATGGATTTCTACGGCTTTTTCGTATTCCGGGTTCCAGCCCAGCTCCCAGTCCACCCCCATCACAACATTCGCGCTATGGTGTGGTATGGCGATTACCGAGCCTTCCGGCAGGCAGTCCAGTTGACACCAGAGTTTCTCCAGTGAGTTGCATTCCGGGTCATCACTGCGCAGTGCCGGAGCGCTGTCGCTCCGGACATAAATATTACGATGTCCGGGCGCGCCCGCTTCTGGGTTGTGATGTGTCCATTCCTGGCCGATGAGCGTCGCGAAGCGTCCCGGTTCGTTAAAATCGTTGGTCACTGCCTGGAAATAGTCCCACTGTCGTTCCGTTATGCCCTCCATATGGTCACTGACAGCGCCGAAATCCAGAAACGCCTCATCGCGCGCAAACGCATACAGTTCCTCCGGGCAGCGTATACCGTCGCTGAAGAAGGTTTGCCAGTGCGGGTCGCCCCAGAAAATGCGGAATTGCAGCGGTGAATCTGAAACGTAAATTGGGTTCGACCAGCCTTCGGCACCGGAATCCGGGTCGATAATCCGGATGAAATGAAAGCCCGGTTCATGCAATGTATACCCTTCAAAAATGCAGATAGGGCGGGTATCTCCGGGGAATGCGCCCTGATTCCGCCCGTCGAATTCAAGATTCCGGTCTCCGTGCAGAGCCTTGCCCGCATCCACCTCAAGGTTACCTCTCCATTCAGGCAGGCAGTCGTCGTGGTATTGGATATTGCGCGCTACGTTCAGGTTAAACGGCCCGTTTAGGGCGGGTTTGGAATCTTTCCAATTCCCCGAACAATTAATTTTCCGCAAGGGGCCCAATACCTTGATCTTGAGTGCAAAGGGCTCGCCGAGCGCAACGCGTGAGGGTGCGACACAAAAAATTGACGTTGGATAGTTCACTTTTGTATTCATTAGAAAGGTTATAAAAGAGGTATTTCCTGTTCTTTCGGGATGAGGGGGGCGAATTTCAGGTCTACAGTGCGTTTTTTGAATTCTTGCCGAACGTCGTTCATCAAACCGGGGTTGGAGAGCAGGTCAACGGCTGCGCCGGCAATCGCCTTGCTTGCGTTGAGCATGCCCCGCCTGGCGAACGGCAGCACGGTTTGCGCCGCCTCCTGTCGGTGGTGTCCGGTTGTTCCTTTCGCGAAAGTGGTCATCCGGATTTTCCCAAGAGGAGCCAGCCGGCTGACGGTGTCTTCATCGCTTGAGCCGAACGACGGCCTGCCGTGTTCTTTATCATTGGAATTGATCTTCGTGTTGAAATCGCCTTCTAAACCGAGTTCTATAGCATTTTTTTTGTCTGTTGCTGTCGGGCGGGGTGGGCCGAACAAACGTATATTTTCATCCATAATGTCGAACATGGCATCGTTGGGCAGGCGGTTATGAATGGCCGTTATAGCGGAAACTTCGAACCTCGTCTGCGTGGCGATGGAAGCGCCCTGGGCGCAATCGTCGACCAATTTCCTCATCTTGTCGACCTGTTCCCGGTCCCGGCCGCGGATATAATACCAGCTCTTGGCATACGCAGGAACGACATTAGGGGCGTCGCCGCCATGTTTAATTACCGAATGGATACGTACATTGTCAGGAATGGATTCGCGCAGGTAGTTGACGGCTATATCGAAAAGTATAGCGGCATCCAGTGCGCTTTTGCTGCCCAC
>PUNP01000173.1 GCA_003551785.1 Candidatus Brocadiaceae bacterium
GATATTCAAGAACCTCGCGCAAAACACGTATCAGTATCGGAAGATGCTCTGACCGTCGATCTCGTGGACGGACGTACCATAATCGTCCCCCTTGCCTGGTACCCCCGCCTTTGGTATGGGGATGCCAAAGAAAGGAGAAATTTTGAAATTTTTGGAGACGGAGCTTATATCCATTGGCCGGATGTTGATGAAGACCTGACAGTGGCCGGACTTCTTGAAGGCCAACGCTCAGGAGAGAACCCAAAATTACTTAAAAAATGGCTGAATTATCGAACCAAAAAGGGAAATTAAAAGACCTGCATCGGAATTTCGTCGAATATATGTGATGCACAGGCTGGTATGTTGTGTTCTTTCAAGACGCCAAAATGTCGTTGTTGGTTTCTTAAATATACAGGGTCTCCTGCAGAGTTCCTATGGCAGACTCATCAGCCGGTTGCGTTATTTCAACATACCTGTCTGTATACCCGGTCATAGTTCCGTCGTCATTGACAGTTTCAAACAACACTCTGACCACTTTGCCTCTAAACTTCTCGGCCCAGATACGCTGCAATTTTTCAGAAAGATTAAGGAGAGCTTTGGTTCGCTCCTTAGTGACAGCCGGGTCTGCTTTAGGGGTAAATCCGGCGGCGGGAGTATGGGGACGGGGGCTGAATGGGAAAACATGGAGTCGGCTGAATCCGGCCTTTTCGCAGATGCTCAGCGTATTGTAAAAAGCTTGCTCCGTCTCGCCCGGAAACCCTACCATAACGTCGGTGCTTATCGCAGGCTCATCAAGATACTGACGCACATTCTCGATAACCTGAAGGTATTCTTCCGGGCTATATTGGCGTCCCATCTTCCTTAAAACACCGGCATCCCCACTTTGGAGCGGGAGATGAAGGTGCGGGCAAATATTGGGATGCTCGCTCATAACGGTTAGTAAACGACGGTCTGCTTCGGGGCCTTCCAATGAACTCAATCGGATACGGACATCTTTACTCAAAACGGCAAAAGCTTCTACGGCATAGGCCAGGCTGCGGCGCGGGGTCAGGTCCGTGCCATAAAGTCCGAGGTGGATACCGCTGAGCACGATTTCACGGCAGCCTGAATATATCATTCGCTCAGCTTCCTCAAGTGCATCATCAAGCGGACGGCTGCGCGGTTTACCACGAGCATGGGGGACGACACAGTAAGTGCAGAACGCATCACAGCCGTCCTGTATCTTGATGTATGAGCGTGTACGCCCCCTGAAATCATCAATTCCGCCGGTCCACCTCGATACCACCTGCGGGGGGGTATCCGAAGCTTTCTGATCTTGAATATCCTTGAGCATACGTCCCCACTCATCAACACCATAAATGCCGTCAATCTCCGGTATACGTTCAAGTTTTTCCTTCTGCACGGCGGCATAGCATCCGGTAACGTAAACCATTGACTGAGGATTTTCCCGCTTTTTTTGCCGTATAATACGCCGTGCCTTGCGGTCGGCGACATGGGTAACCGTACACGTGTTGATGATCCAGATGTCGGGGGGGGAACCCTCTTTATGCGCCTCCAGATGCACCAGCCCCGCGGTTTCCAGCATTTTCGCAAGTCGCTGGGAATCGTATTGATTAATTTTGCAGCCGAGGGTTTCGATTTGGAATGTTGTGGAATGCATAATCGGTATAAAGAAAGTCGGGCCTTTTAAAAATTGCAGCGCCCAAGTTTCCCTTGGTATTTGAAGGGAAAAAGTGTTGGCAAATTAATCCTTCAACAGCTGCCATGGGCAGAGACCAGCGCCAACGGCGCTATAGGTGAAAGCCTGTGGCGCAGCGAACATCGAACAGATGTGAGCGCAGCCCCAGGGCAACGGAGATACGTGAAATTAGTCCTGAAGGGACGAAACAAAACGGCATTGAACATGACGAACGATACATGTGGATTAACGATAATGCCGCTCTTTCAGAGCTTGTATAAAGGGATACCTGGTACCTATGGCTTCGCTCCAGCCCGGTTGGGCTTCCGCTCCGCCATAGGCTATCCTGCGCTGCACCGTTGGTGCTGTACAATAGCTAATGGTCGCTGACAGTTGTTTTTAGTGATATCCTGAACATTTGATAAACCAACGAAAATATTCAATATAACAGATTGGAACCCAACATGTTAAGTGAATATTATAGGCTGTCCGACGCGATCATTGTCGATATAGCCTTGCGGTTGGAGATGACATAATCCAGGCCGGATAATGCTGTTACTATTGCGACGGGGATCATAACGGCATAAAAAACCGTGCTGCGAAAATGTTCCGCTACGTGTTCGGGAGAAAAGTAATTAGCTGTACGAACGCTGAGAAAAACCATAATTCCAACACCTTGTACGACAGCCTTGATTTTCCCGCTCAGTCTGGCGGCAAGCACAACGCCGGATGATGCGGCAAACGTGCGCATATAAGCTACTACGGTATCCCGATAAAACAAAACGGCAACAAGTAATATCGGCCAATAATCACCGCGTATTGTTACTTCGGTGGTGAATGCAAGAAAGATGCTGAAACGCGCGACGCTGTCCGCTAAAGGGTCGATCAACTTACCAAACGAGCTGACCTTCCCGATATTACGAGCAAAAAAACCGTCAAGCATATCGGTAAGCTCGAACAAAACAGCGAGCAAAAGTGCGCCGAGCGCAGCCCACCTGGAATCGATTAAAAATACTGCTATGAAAAAAGGCGCCAGAACTAACCGGGACAGGGTCAGTATATTCGCCGATTGTTCCACAATAAATTTGTTTTTTTGTTTTTCTTGCAAAGTGATGTTTTTGAGGGGGAGGCTCAGACTTTCATGATATCGTCTGTTTTATCTTTTTGCATCTTTTCGATATGCTGAACGTGCTTATCGGTAAGTTCCTGAACTTCCTCCGAGGCACCGTCACACTCATCTTCACTGATTTCGGAACTTTTTTTCAACTTATCAAGCTGCTTATTGGCGTCACGACGGATATTTCTGATCGCGATCTTGGCGTCTTCCGCCATGTCTTTGACCCTGTTAGATAGCTGAACGCGCCGTTCTTCACTCAGTCCTGGGATATTTAAGCGTATAACTCTTCCGTCATTTTGTGGATTAATACCGATATCGCTGGCCTGGATGGCTTTCACTATGGCTTCGAGGCTGGAAGGATCATACGGCTTAATGACTATCAATTGCGGATCCGGTACTCCGATGTTAGCAATTTGATTAAGTGGAGTGAGCGAACCGTAATATTCCGCCCGGATAGAATCTACCAGCCCGGGATTAGCGGCGCCGGCCCGTATGCGCTTCAGTTCATCGGCGAAAACCTTTACCGCCTTATCCATTCTGTCTTCGGCATCCAACAGTATTTCATCTAAATCCATAATTATTATCCACCAATTAAAGTTCCTATCTTCTCACCGGAAACAGCATTTTTCAGATTACCTTTCCCTTTGAAATTAAATACTCTAACCGGTAAATTATGTGTACGGCAGAGATCGATAGCTGCAAAATCC
>PUNP01000540.1 GCA_003551785.1 Candidatus Brocadiaceae bacterium
GCGGACTATGGGCGTGTGGGTCTTTCTCTCCCGGAGTATCGGAACGGAAGTCGAAATTAATGTCTATCTGGCTGCCCATATTTTCCATTCAAAACCTCCTTAAAAAATAAATGTAGGCAGCATAAAATACAGCCCTAAACTGACATCACTGGATATCATACTCGAACATAAGTCACATTGGTTGATTTACACTTCCTTTTAGTCTGATCCATGAAACCAAGTGAAAACTTATCTTCCGGTTTTTGAAAGATATCGAGTCCCCGGCCGAGAATAATACGCCAACCCGTATCCGTTTCGATCCATCGGTCATGGAGGTTATCGTTGAAAACAAAATCAAAATCTATATCGTCCTGCATTAAACCATTTTTGATTTCTTCAAATTTCGTCACCATCTCTTCCTCTTGATAAGGCTCACAAGATGTTTCAAGATAAAGTTTTACCGTCCCTTCAGCAGTGTCAAGAACTTCACAGAAGGCCATTAAGTTGAAAATTTGATATTGGAACCTGATATAAGGATCACATACCTTTACCGACCGCGCACCTTTGAGGTAAGGGGCGAAGAGTTTTTCATATGAAATACCCTTTTGCCCCTCTTCAATATCAAGAGTCATCTCTTCAGGCCTCCTATCTGTAGAACGCGTTTCTTTAGGGGACGCATCTTCTTCTGGTTCCGGGCGCTCCTGTGGATGTAAAAGCTGGAATTCGTCCGGCATCTTGCTCCTGATGGTGACCCATTTATATTCCTGATCAATTTTGGACAGTTCGTCACGAATCTGCTGGCGCATACGCACAGCCGGATTTACGCAGTATGAAATAAATTCGTCTTGACTCACATTGAGATCAGGGAAAATAAGTTTCAGGTAACCTTCGGCCAGTCGCCGAATAGCTTTGTTATCCCTCATGTCATCGCATTGCATCAACTCTAAATTCTGTGAAACGTAAGAGGCAAAGCGTGTTTCCGTTCTTAATCTGTGCATGACCTCACTGAAAAAATCACCTTTGAATCCGACAGAAGAAGATGGCGTTTTTCTCGAAACGCGAGGCATAAACCATCCTTCAATCAAACCGTGTATGCGGTCTATAAAAGCAGATTCCTGCAACGCATTGGGAAGTTCTTTGAATATACCGTCGCTTTCGTAGAGCGGCATCCTGTCACCCCCCAGCGTAATATTTCCCAGCATAGTAAATCCGGCCTCGGCTGTGCCTAAATCACCTGTTAACCTGCGATACCGTCCACTTTCAAGATACATTTTAAGAGCTGCCATAGCTTCACCGGCTGCGTCTGTATGGATTTTCTGTATTTCATCCACCACAACCACATCATAGCGCGGAATCAGTCCTAACTGCTTCGTGTTGCTGTTGAAAAACAATGCAGGCGCTGAAAGCTTTCCGCCGGGGATCACGGCCGCATATCGACTGATATTGTCGAAGACAAAAGACTTTCCGGTACCTTTAGGGGCCAGTTCCGCTATATTAACTCGGGGCTCAACCAGGGGGATGATACGACTGAGTAGCAACAGTTTTTGGGATAACTGATGAATATGGGGGTTAAACTGACAGCTTGAAACGAGTAGGTCAATCCATTCATCAACTTCAAAATGCTTACGTGAATCCCAAAAATACTCCATGTCTATCTCAGGATTCTGAAACGGCTTAAATTCGACCATCCAAATCTGTCCCTTCTTAACATCCTCACCGTCAGGTGGAACATATCTCAACGTTCCCAGCCCCCACATGCCGGTTTTCAAGAGCATGGGGTTATCTTCAATTATGTCTTTCTGCACCATCCCACCTTTCACATCAAGTTTGGGGATACTCAAATCATGGGTATAATGATCAAGGTTGACATCGACCCGGAAATCATCAAGAATTTTGACCTCTTCCTGATTATATAGCCGATTCAGGATCATATTTTTATCAGACTTTTGGGGGAGAAATTTAGAAACTGTCTTCAGCATCTCTTTTCTGCCGTCTTCAGTTAAATCATCGCCATCCGTAAACTGACTTATAATCCATTCGCCCACATAGACTGGTATAGGACGCGATCCGAACCCGGCTTTGTCCATAAGACCCTTATTTATTACGACCTCGCCGTAATAGTCTTTTGCATTGTTTTCAAAGGTTTCCATTTCCTGTTATTGGCCTCCAATCAAAGGTCTCTCAAACTTACTCCGCCAGCCATTGCTGACTTAAACGCTACAGACGGAGCAAATGAATAAATTTGTTCCTCGCCTGAAATTTCGCAGACCAGCTCTATCACCGCCTCATCTGCATCTAAGGCGTCTTTTTCAAAGTAACAGCTCACTCTTAACGCTCCCTCATCCCCTGCCGAAATAGTTATTGAATCGAAATCTTTCACATCCGCCCCGGGTTCTGTAATACTGACCCTTTTCACTTCTAAATCAGCCGTGTTAATATTTTGAATCTCAAGAGTAAATGTTTCCACCCGTTGTATATAAAATTTAACAGCACCCGTGCCGTCTTCCCATCCGACATCCGTAATGTGAATATTGGGTTTTTTCCACGCAGACTTAACCTGTTTATAAACAACATATGGCACAATAACTTCTTCCGGTGTAACGCCGCCATGCATATAGCACCCCTTTACTCTGCCCGAACTGCGCACGGTGTTATGACCTTTGGGAAGAAAAAAACATCTCTGGTCATCACTACTAAAAGGAAGTTTAAATTGATATCCCAAAGACCAAAGGTTATCCGATATTTCATCGACATTATGCTCTTCAATCGCAGCATATCTGTATCTCTCATCACGAAACAACTTATTAATTGCTTTTGAATCCAAAGAACAACGCTCTTGTTCAAGTATCCTGCACGCTCCATGATCTGTTACGATATACGCACTAAAATCTTCTTCTTTGCCCTGCCATCCCTCTGCAAAGCGATTTAACGCTTCGGCAATTCTAACAAATATGCTGTGCAGTTCTTCTTCATATGAAGATCCTTTGGAATTCCATTCAGAATGTAAAATATCATCACCGGCAACAGTATTGAGGAGCACGACTGATGGCGATTGTGGAATGTCCATCTCTAAGAAATCTTTGATCTGTGTGATATATTGAATTGGCTTTCCACCCCAGTTCATCTCAGAACGGTGTTTTAATATTTTCTCATAATCACCCTCACTATTATCCCAACGTCCGCTTAACATGGGATACTTATTATATTCCGTAGCGGTCGGCAAAGCTGCAAAGCGATACTGGAGCTTGTTCCGGCTAAAACCAATGTTTTTCACTGCCCCATCAAGAATGGAAAAGAACTTTGCCGGAAGACAATCAATCAAAATGACCACTGCTAATTCTTCTTCAGCGTCATCTGATTGCAAATCTCTTAAACAGTGGATCAAACTCAACTCCGGCTCTTTCTGAATCCGTTCATACTCCTCGATATACCACTCAGAAAATTTCTTTACTTCTTTTTCTATATCTTCGTCAAAGTAATTGTTCTTTACCTGCCAATCC
>PUNP01000223.1 GCA_003551785.1 Candidatus Brocadiaceae bacterium
GGATTCTTAATCCGGGGAGTGGTCCTGGCCATCTGCTCTGGACTGAGTATCTCACTCAGCATTTTCCCTACCTGTTACTGATCCCGATTATCGGTAGTGTTCCATATTTTAACTTTATTGTCCCGGCTCCCCGTCACGATGCGTCTGCCGTCAGGGGAAAAGGCCGCAGCAGTTACCCAACGCTCATGCCCGGTGAGAGTCAAAAAATCTTTTCCGGTAACCGCATCCCATATTGTAACTTTTCGGCTTCCTGTTGCCAGACGCTTGTTGTCGGGTGAGAAGGCCAGGGAATGCACTGTATCATCATTCCCGCTGAAAGTGAAGATGATTTCACCGGTTTCTGCATCCCAAATTTTTAAGGTTGCGTCTCGGCTGCCCGATGCCAGCATTCTGCCGTCGGGTGAGAAAGCCACAGAATTGACTTGACTTGCATGTCTGTCGAGGGTCAAAAGTTCTTCACCGGATTCCGCGTTCCAGAATTTAATCGTGCCGTCCATACTTCCTGACACCAAGCGAGAGGCATCGGGGGAGAACGCCAGGGAATTTATCCAGCTTGAATGTTCACTGAGAGAAAGGCTCTCTTTTCCTCTTGCTATGTCCCATACTTTAATTATAGAGTCCCTGTCCCCCAATGCTAAATGCTGACCGTCAGGAGAAATGGCCACGGAATCGACTGAATTATTATGTCCCTCCAGAGTGAAAATCTTATCCCCTGTATCGGCATTCCATAGTATAACGGTTCTGTCGAAGCTTGCGGAGGCCAGGTATTTGCCGTCAAGCGAATATGCTAAGGAAAAGACGGAACTTGAATGTTCATTCAAAGACATTATTTCATGAAACATTCTTCGTTGTGCTCTGAACATAAGATGTTTCCATTCCCAATGACGGTGTTGCGGATACAGAGATTCAAGCACTTCGCGTGCATCCTGGTAGCGGCCCGCATCGCAGAGGCGGTCAGCTTCGAGGATACCATAGCGGTAGAGCTCAAATTCTACTTTTTTCCTCTGTTTTTCTTCCTCTCTCCGGGCTATTTCGGCAATGTTCTTTTGCTCCACTGCTGCTTCCTGAGCGGCAAGTGCTTTTTCTTTTTCGATATTTATGCCCCATATACCGGCTGTAAGCGCAATTATTAATCCTGCTGCCAGGGCGAACGCCGTCCATTTGAATGCTATCAGCCGCCTTTTCCTGGCATCCCTTTGATATCTTGCATCTCTGACTTCATCCAGCAGGCGGTTGTGGTCAGGCACGGCCAGCAGCAGTGATTCAGCCAGTTCGTAATCGTTTTTTTCGTATGCGCACCGGGCATACCGTAACCTGACATCTCTGAGTTTTTCCCGTGCATTTTCGTTTCCCTCCCACAGATCGACAGCCTCTTCAAACCCGATCAGTGCCATCGAATAGAGGCGATAGTCGTCAGTTTTTTTTGCTTTTGCCAGGTCTTCCTCTGCCCGATTTGCTAAACTTATGCTGCTGGAGTGTTTCTGATACTCACTGATGGCTTGCTGAAAATCAGTGACCGACTTATACCTTTGTTCAGGTTCCGTCTTCATAGCCTTATAAGCGATATCGACAAGCTCGCTTTTAATCCCGGTCTTGATAATATCGTTTGCAGCGGCATTCACGATGCACTTATAGACGTTATCGCCGGTGTGGGGTGGTTTTCCGGTGATTATTTCGTATAATATTGCGCCCAGCAGGTAAATATCACTGCATATATTGATTTTACCTTTGTCACATGCCGCCATCTCAGGCGGCATGTATGAGGGGGTGCCGCCGCTGGCAGTATTATCCGTGAGTTTTGCGGCCTTCGTATATTCTTTCACTCCTATGGCCATTCCCCAGTCCATCACCATCACTTCACCGTATTCGCCCAACATAATGTTTCCTGGTTTCAGGTCTCTGTGGATTATACCTTTCTCATGTGCGAATGCGACGGCATTGCACACAGTGAGCAAAATTTCAAGATTTTCATCCTCAGTTTTTTCGCCGATAACATTTTTCCAGGAAGTGCCTTTGACGTGTTTCATTGAGTAAAACAGGTGACCGTTTTTCCCTTCACCGAGTTCAATAATCGGGACGATATGTGGGTGATCGAGTTCACCTGTAACCAGTGCTTCGTAAAGGAAGGCCTGTTTGACATTATCATTATCGCTCTTTTCGCTTTTTAGCATCTTTACAGCGATTTCGCGGTCTAACGAGATTTGGCGCGCTAAATAGACCAGTCCCATTCCGCCTTTACCTACCAGTCTCAACAGCTCATAATCATTATCAAGATTGGTAATGTGCCTCGCTTGAGACGGCATGACTTCATTGGGCGAAGTAGAGAAGACTAAACCGGAACTTGGTTTGATGGATGCAGAAGGGTCGGCATCGTGGGCTACACTTGCAGCCCAGATTTTTCTGATTGAATCAGTGTTTAATTCTTCGTTCGATGTGCTTTCTTTATGCATATAGGTCCAATTAATTTTTGAACGAGAGCCTCAAAAAAAGGTATACAGAACGACTTGCCTCCGTACTGCCCGCCCCTTGATTCAATGACCTTCTGCTCCATACGGAGTATCGCACGGTATTTCAAAATATTGGTGAAAACGAGCTCCTCGGCGCTGAAAAAAACTTCTGGAGTATGAGATCACCATATTTCAAGACCGTATCCGCGTGGACGTGCAGACTTTTACTCCCGGCATTGTTTTCTCAGAAGTCTGGGCACGCTGCATAACCGTCAATTATCAGAAATCAAAGATGTTGGTCTTATCCAAACAGGACCTTATTCTATCAAAACGCTCAGCGGGACGCGACGTCGATATCGAGGATCTACGACTGCTCGATATGCAAGACAAGGACAGTAGCCCACCACATAAGTAGCAGTGTTCAAACCGTTTCGTTTCCTGTAGATTCTTCTCCTGACTCATAAACCAGAACACCCTCCTCAATGGCAGTTTGAATAAATGGTCTGTGTTTGATGCTTTCTAATTCTTCGGGCGTATATACTAATACTTTGATCGCCATTCTCAGCCGGTCAAATAAGGGATCGAAATAATGTTGGTTACGCTGGCAGTAGCTAATAATCATCATTCCACTGGCAAAGTGCACGGTGGTGATCCCACATGGTTTAATGAGGGCTTACATATTTGCTAGTCTAAATGTATATCAATTTTACCCTTTCCGGGCAGGCCGGATCAAATATTGTTCTGGTATCTGCATTCATTTGCCTTTCGGCTCCCGCTCCCACCGTATCCATGCATGTTTATACGGATCGCCGGTGTCGGCATAAATATCGGTATCCTTTTCGATATACGGGTTGCTGATTTTATCCGGCGGACCGCTGTCCCCGGGGCGTATGAGTTCGACCTCTCAGTTTTCAAACAGCACATTCACACCGACACCGCCGTGATTCAGCTCCCACGGGGGCCGATCGGCCGCCACTATACGTTTGTCATGTCGCTGCGCCGGCATGTCCGGGTCGATATAATATCCCACC
>PUNP01000864.1 GCA_003551785.1 Candidatus Brocadiaceae bacterium
AAGATTCGGAGAGGAAGAAACAGATCAATTTGCTGGTTGACATTTATCAGCAAACGCCGTCACCGCCGGTCAGGCGACGATTGAACAGGGTGAAGAACAACGGCATGACGGGCGATGCGCTGCTGCAGGAACTGAGCGCGATATATCACGAATACAGACTCAGCGAGCGGCAGGCGGAGCTGGAAGAAAAAGAGGCGGCGTTAGACGTGCCGCAGATAGTATGCAGCGAGGCGATTCGGGAGGGTAGCTGACAAATGTAAGTAAGGTTACCCCGAACATTGCATAAACCAACGGCAATATTTAATATGAATTACCCTGAGATCGCTTCTAATGCTGCTTTGTTTTTGATCGCCGTCGCATGCGGTCTGTTATTGAGGCGCAGGCCAGGGCCTTTGAAAATGAAGGCGGGCTCACCGAACGACTCTATCGTCGGCGTTCAAGTGCAAGGAGGAGTCAATGACCGAAAATAAAGAAAACTCCGTATGGGCAATTTTTACACATACCGCAACTTATTCAAGTGGAGAAAAATATGCAGCTTAATCAACAAGACGCCGAATTGTTTTACAAGTTAATGTGGTCCCTGCAGGCTTACGTGAACAACGAACACGGAATCTATCCGGATATTGCAACCCCACAAGAGTATAGTAGTAAAGTGGATAGGCAGGAAAAAATGAAGGTGCGCGATGCTCTTTGGGCCGACCTGAGCATCATTGATTCCTTTGTTCAAGACAATCCGGATCGGCTCTCCGAGGATGAACTGGAAATCGTTAAAAAATGGAAGAATGGCATTCATGGCTCCTTCTTTATCGAACGTCTACTGAAAAAATATGCCGTCTTTATCAAAGATGAAGAGGTCTATGCCGTCCTGGGGCTGACGCAACCCATCCAGGAGATATACCATCCCTCCTGGCTGCCACTCTATGTCCAAACTATACTTTTACCGTTCAAAGGCAGGATCATATACGACGGTATGATTAAACCTTACAACATGTCTTTCGGCGGTGGTGTCAAGCATGAACTGAAAGAAACCTACATGCGAGCCAAGCAGAACAATCGTATCATCGAAACGTTCGACCCTGAAAAAAGGAAGAAGAAAGAGCAGAAAACCGGCAGGCCCCCGAAGGATTATACCTCCGAACTGGAGGAACTGGAAAAAATAGCCAAAAAAATGCGATCAAGTTCGAGGGCGCCGGCTATCTACAGCCCGGCGTTCAAACTGATCAGGGAAAGCATAAAATTCGCCCAATCTGCTGTCGATAACCCCAAGGATACCGAGGCGCTTTACGACCGCCTCGATAAAGTTGAAAAAGCCGTGGATAGATCGGAAACCGTACTTTTTCGTACCGAGTAAAAAGACTGACCGGGGCATAATGAGCCTGGCTTGCTGTTGAGAACCCTGAGGGCTTTGCCCCGGGAGCACCGGCATCGCAGTAAAGGCCAGAGGCATATCAGTTATATTGCGATCCCGGGTCTCTGGGGACGGCCTTCGATAAGTTATTGAATAACAAAATGGTAATATAGTTTTACCTCTGTGAAATAATCCTTACACGCGATTTTTTGTAACCAATAAGCTTGGAAATCATGGTATATCCCCAATTGTGTCATTTGGTGCATCTGTGGCAAATGCCAAACGCCGCTGTATTCGTATACTGCAAGTGCAGACTTTTGCCGCAGATGCGCCGCTGAAAACACGTCTAGTCGGGTAAACCGCCGTTTATGGCCCCGATTGCACACACTGTAAATTTTAAAAGCCTCAAAAATGATACTTATAACATTGGAATTCTATCCGTTATAGTAAATATTGCCGTTGGTTTATGAAATATACAGGATAGTATTGGTTGCGGTTCTATACCATAAGAAGCCGTTTTCCTCGAAGGAGAAAGTGATCTGTCGTTACGATGCCGTGACTTCTTCTCTGTCAAATTGTTGGTAAGAGATGTCCGGCAGGTGAGCTGCTGTCCTGGCATGTTCGATGGTCATGCTGACAATATTGTTCTCTGAATCCATGTCTATATAAATGTTTTCCGACAGCTCACGAGTTTCCGCTATTTCAGCGTCCGAAAACTCTACCAGCGCTGTGTCCGTATCTGAAAAATATTTTATGTTCATCATTTTTTCCTTATCTGGATTTGATAGTAATGCTCAATTTGATTTATATCAAGCACCTCGTGTCCGTCCTTTTTGACGCTGTCGGGAACGTTTTTGCAGCCTTCTTCATCGACCAGAACCGACAGTACCTCTCCGCTTTTCATGGGATTGATGGCCATTTTTGTTTTGACATAATTCAGCGGACAGGCCACTCCGCGGAAATCGGCTTCCTTATCGGGACTTACAGGGCTGTTTTCTTTGGATACCGCCTCCTGCACCGGTTCTTTTTCCTTTCCTGATTTCTCTTCCGGAGCGGAAGTGGTTGAGTCAAATTTCAGGGATTGATCCATATTATCATACAGTTCCTGTACCCTTTCGACCAGTGCTTTGACGTTATCATTTTCCAAGGTGTTTTCCGACGCATTACCCTCGCAGATATCTAACGCTTTTATGGCCGTTTCTTTAGCCTTTCCATCCACCAGTCCGGCATCGACGAAGTGCTCAGAAAAAAGTTTCAGGGCATGGGTGCTGTCGCGCGCTTCCTCGCCACGCGTAACTAAGAGTGCCCGTGCGGCCAGTGCGGCAGATTGCAATAGATCACCGTCTTCAAGAGACTTTCGAGCGCTTTCAATATCGACTTCGATAAGGTCGAAAACACCGGCACCGCACTCGCCCGGCCCGCGTCCGGCCAGCGAGAAAAGCTCGTCTGCACCGTAATCGTAATAATAATTTTTATCCGACTCAAACGATGGAACGTCCTTGTATCGGGAAGCAGTTTCAGCAGCGGCTTCCCAGCCACCGCTCTCCAGATAAGAGTAGAAATCCGGAAAATCCGTCGAGGCTTTGAATGATTCCAGCAGTTCTTTTACAAACGCAGGGATGTGCCTGGCATGCAAAGCGTCCACTGTTTCCGCCAGACGTGTTTGTCCCTCACCGAGCCGGCCTCCGAGCTGGACGGTATAATGCGGTGTGAGGCGTCCGTCCACCCTTCGGGCTCCGCCAAACAGGCCGATGTCAGCTATCGGATGCCGGCCGCAGGAATTTGGGCAGCCGCTTATCGATATTTTCAGATTACTCATGCCGTCGAGCTCCAGTTCCTCCATGCCGCCGAGCCGTTCGGTTAGAGCTTCGGCCAGACCGCGCGAAAGGCATATGCCCAGTTTGCAGGTTTGCGCCCCGGTACAGGCGGTTGTGTTCTGGATAATTTCCGGCGAGCTTTCAGCGAGCCCTATACCGTCAAGTAAGGCATGTAAGTGGGTCAGTGAGGATTCGGACACGTTATGCAAACGCAGGTTTTGCCATTGAGTGGTGTACAGTGTTCCGTCACCGAAACTGGACACTATTTCAGCGAGTTTTCGAAGCGTTACCGCACTAATATCACCTAATACA
>PUNP01000944.1 GCA_003551785.1 Candidatus Brocadiaceae bacterium
CGTGTCGTCCTTCCAGGGTTTTTTGCAAGAAGTTCACCAGATAGAGAGTTTCTTCGGAGGCGGAAAACTCTTGCTGGATTTCCTCAAAAATTTTGCGTCGGTTCAGTTTTTTAGTTCTATATATACGCCGGTATGCTTCATCCAATTTTTTAATAACAGCATCATCATAACCGGCACGGACGAGACCGACCTCATTAACCCGTCTGACTTTAGCGGGGTTGCCTTCGACTATCATGAACGGGGGCACGTCCTGAATAATTCTGCTGAGTCCACCAATAAAAGACAACTTTCCGAGGGAGACGAAGGGATTCACTGCAGCCCCTCCCATCAGCTTACACCCGCTCTCAAGCTTGCAATGCCCGCCGATAAGGACAGAATTAACTAAAATCACATCATCTACAACAACGCAGTCATGTCCTATATGACTCGAAATCATAAAGATATTGCGGTTTCCTATACTGGTGTAGCCCAAACCGACTGGTGTTCCACGATTGACTGAGACATATTCCCGAAAAACATTATCATTCCCGATATATAGCGGGGTGTCTTCTCCATGATATTTTAAGTCCTGAGGAGCGGTTCCAATAACGGAATAGGGATAGAAAATATTATTATCACCTATTTGAGTATTTCCGGTAATATAACATCCGTATCCAAGCTTACAGTTTTCACCAATTTTAACATTGGGGCCTACATAAGCCGCAGGCTGAATCTCAACGCTTGGGGCAATTTCCGCAGTCGGTTCGACAATTGCTTTTGGGTGAACAGCCATTAAAGTACCTCACGATCAACAAGCATAAATTTCATTTCCGCCTCACAAACAAGCCGTTCGTCAACACTGCCATAGGCTTTCACCTGAGCGCTGCGCGACCTGACCCTCACGACTTCGGCCTCAAGCACAAGCTGATCTCCCGGCCTGACCGGTTTACGTAACTTAACTCCATCCATAGAAACCAGAAACGCCACCTTGCGGGAATGCTCAAGTTTTTTCAACAGCAGCACTCCGGATACCTGGGCAAGAGCTTCAAGCTGAAGAACGCCGGGCATAACAGGGTAATCAGGGTAATGTCCCTGAAAAAAATGCTCGTTTATTGACACATTTTTCAGGCCTTTAACCCTATTCTCGTCTTTCATACTGACAATTCTATCAACCATAAGAAACGGATAGCGATGGGGCAAAATTTCTTTGATCTCTCGAATATCGAGGTAGGCTTCCGGCTCTTTTTCCTGGTCTAAAAGCTGATTAATTTGCGCCGCAAAAAGAGCATTCAGAGAATGTCCACTTCTGACAGCCGTGATGTGTCCTTTAAGCTCAACGCCCGTCAGGGCAAGGTCTCCAAGCAGATCCACCAGTTTATGCCTGGCAAATTCGTTAGGAAAGTGCAATTCGGCTTCTTCCCTGCTCACCGGTTTACGCACTGTACCGTCGTCAAACAGGACAAGTGCATTTTCGTCGGTCACTCCAGCGCCCAAGCTTCTTTTAGTGAATTCTTCATAAGCATCCTGCAACGCCCATGTTCGTGCCTGGGCAAGCTCGTTGACGAAAGTATCGGCATTAATAGCGAAAGTGGCGACCTGCGATTCAACCCCCTCGTTTTTTTCAAAATCCAAAATATAATTCAGGACAAGCTCGTCCTCTTCATCATTGGCATTCTCGTTAGGTGTTCCAACGATATTGGCATTCCCTTTCGAGACGGCTATTGGCGTTTTAAGCCGGAAAACCTTCTTTTCAACCCCTTGCTCAACAAACCCGGCATCCAGAAGTACTTCGGCATACAAGCCGGCACATCCTCCGGCGGCAGGCATTTCATCGGTATCGACCTCCACCAGCAAGTTATCGACTTTAAGAGCCATGCATGCGCTTAACAGATGCTCTACGCTTTTAACTTCGACATCATTATGTCGCAGCACGGTACAGTTGAACCCCTGACCGACAAAAGCGGATTCAGCGGGAATGACGGGTGAATCAGGCAAATCAACCCGGCTGAAAAGAATCCCCGTCGATGCATCGGCCGGATACAGCTTGACGGTACATTCCTGACCGGAAAACAGACATTCTCCTTTTATTTCAGCAGCGCGGGCTATGGTATATTCCTGCCTGGCCATCATTCAGACTCCGATTCATATCGTTCATTAAGCATATCTATGATTTCTGTTGTAATATCGAGCCGGGGTGCTGCATAAAGCACCGCAGATGTTTCAAAAGCGCTTATATCCTCGGCATCCGAGGCCGCCGGCGTCACTTCCTGTTTTTTCAATACTAAGTCCAAACCATGTTCCTGGGAATAAATGGCAATTATTTCCTTCAAATTGGAATACAATTGACGCAAATTAGCCATCATGTATTCTCTGAACTCTCTCGACAATTCATCCTGTCTCTGTTGAAATTCCTCGACTAAATCCTCCATTTCACGCCGCTTTTGCGCCGTTCTATCGGTTCCAGGCGGCAGGTTTTCATACTCCATTTCCAGGACGGAGAGACGGCTTTGATATTCCCGCAAAACATCTTCAGCCTCTTCCCTCCTTTGGCGACTTTCCCGCTGAAATGTCACCCATTCATTACTTTTCTCCATAACTGTGGCAACATCTACTAAGGCGACTTTTAAGTCTACGCTCTCAATTTCAGCACGTGCAGTGCTGAAACAAACAGCGGTTAAAAACCAAAGGGCAGCAATAAGTTTTTTTAATAAATCAAAATTCATACACACCTCCCAAAATCAAAAGGTTTGTCCAATCCCCAGATGAAAATGCAACCGCCTCGTCTTATCATATTCCTCTTTAGTGATAGGAAGGGCAAAATCAAGAGTTAACGGAATTCCCCCCATTGCCGGCATCAGCCACCTGAAACCGGTTCCATAGGAGGCTCTGATAGTATCCCATCCGTCAAATAAATCCCGAGCACCGGGTTCAACATATCCTGCATCGGCAAAAAACGCCCATCTGAAATGTTCGTTGAACAACGGTACAGTATATTCAGCGGTTCCCGTAATACGGGAGCGCCCACCTATTTGTTCATTTTGTTCACGTTCTACGGGCGACACTCCCCACGATTCAAAGCCGCGAATAGAGCCTCGCCCACCGGCATAGAACCGCTCAAAAACAGGTATCCTGTCATGATCGCCATAAGTCGTCATAACACCAAGGTCAGCACGCATCATAAAAACGTGTCTCCAATCATTCTGCCGTGTATAAACCGGCCAATATTTTTTCATATTCAATCCGATTTCACCCATTTGAATATCCCCCATTGACAATTCAGTATTCAGCCGGGCGACATAACCTGATGTAGGAAACATCGTACTGTCGCGGGTATCGCGACTGAGGCTTAAATCTATATACGGTTTCAAATAGGTGCCATCATCACGGGCAATTTCACGTGGAGCGTTTCTATCCATTCCAGTCACATGGATATGTTCCACTCCGAAAGCGACCTGCTGATTAACATAATTGCCAAGTCTTCTCCCGACATTGACTTCACCGCCGGATTTTACCATATCGAAAAAATCCCAACGGGTCAACCGGGAAAACAACCTGAACCCAAAACTATAATCCGTATGTTGAATACGAGGTTCACGGAAGGCTATTTGAAAATTGCTCCGGTCTCTGGATGCATCAAGATTAAGTGATAAAGATTGCCCACCGCCCCTGAACGGCGATTTCTCGCGGAAATCGGACCAGCTTGTGGGCCAGTTACGGATATCAAAATTACGCTCAGTGATAGAAAAATTCGCCATAACCCCCGCATCCGAACTCAGCCCACCACCCAACATAAGCTGTCCGGTAGGTCCTTCCCTGACGGTAACTATAACATCACGAAACCGCCCCTCCCCCGGTGCCAGTTCAATACTTACGGTATCCGGACGAGTAAGATCAAAATAACCGGTATCACGTAAAGCTCGCTCACTTGCTCGAAAAGACTCGGTGTCAACTCTATCGCCGGGTTCAAATCGCAGGTGGCGCAGCACAATTATTTCATCGGTCTTAGTCAAGCCCTCAACCTTCACACGGCGGATATAGACCGGATCCGTTTCTCTGATGCTGATTTTAAGATCGACTAATCCGGCTTCGGGATCGACCACTTCTCTTACATCCAGATTTCCCTTTTGCGCAGTAACATCCACCATTCCCTGAGTAGAATATAAACGCGAAACATTCCGCTCTACAGACTCTAAATTCCCATAGGAGTAGACCTGACCGGTACGAAGATTAATTTTCCGCAGCAATTCCTCGTCCCGAAAAAGCCGATTACCTGTTACTTCGATATCCCCAACCTCATAACGCGGTCCCTCATAAACGACAACATTAAGCTCATATCCTTGAAAAGCAGCAGTATAAGTCCAGTAACCACCCACCAAGGCATCCAGAAAGCCGGCCTCATAATACATTCTTTCAATACTGCGCAGGTCATCATAAAAGACACTCTGGTCAAAAACACCACGTCTGATGAACGGAATTCTCAGATAAACGTGAGTATCCATCGCCCCTCTGAGTTTATTCTCTGAAAAACTCTCATTTCCAATGAAATTAATACTTTTCACTCGCAGCTGATGTCCCTCGGTGATGTCCATGATCAGAGTAAAAGCACCGTCCTCATGAAAACGGCCCGCCACATCCACAGTGGCCAGTTCAAAGCCTTCCTCACGGTAGAAGCTGGTAATTTGCTCTCTTATATTTTCAAGTGTTTCACTATCGATATCGGTTCCTAAGGGCACATCCAAAGCTCTCTGCAATTTCCTATCGCTTATTTTATTATTTCCACGCAGTTTCAGGTATTCCAATCGCACCCGTTCATCTAACTGAACAGTTACGGAAACGCCCTCTCTTCTCATAGAGATACGTGTCGTAACTTGTCCGAATCCTCCCCACTGATTAATTTCATCCACTCTTTCATCAAGAACATCGGGAGAAAACTCCGCACCTAACTCCAGGTTTAGTCTGGAAAGTATAGCGGAGTCGGGAACTACATCATTACCGGTCAGAACGATATCGACGACAGTTGGATGCTCGATATTATCGGAATAAACACGAGCAAAACCGGCAATTTGAAGCAAAAATGCAACGAGGAAGGCAGTAATGTATAATTTTTTTTTAAGACGTATTTTAATCAAGATAAAATGGGTCCAAAAGACTTTTAAAAATGGTCAGCGCGAGCTTCAAATCGGAGGTATCGGCTCCAAAAATTCAATTTGCAAATACCGGTTGGCCCGTTCCTTTGTTTCGCCACAATCATTTCAGCTTTAATAGCCGGAATACCGCTGGGATCAACATCGCCCACATCCTCTTCTTCACCGAAATCATCTCCTTCGGCCTCCACTTGCGGTGGTCGGTGCAAAAGCATAATGACATCCGCATCCTGTTCGATTGCCCCGCTTTCCCGCAGGTCACTCATCCGGGGCCTTCTTTCTTCTTTTTCGACCGACCTGTTAAGTTGGGCCACTGAAAGGACTGGCACTTCAAGTTCTCTTGCCAGAGCCTTAAGCCCTGCACTGATTTCGGCGACTTCGACCGCTCTGTTTTCTCTGGACTTCGGTGGTCGTAAAAGCTGCAGATAATCGACAACAACAAGTTCGATATTATGCTGCTGGTGCATGCGTCTTGCCCTGGCCCGAAGATCGCCGATCCTTAATGCGGGGGTATCATCTATAAATAAAGGCAAGCCTGCAAGGTCGTCAAGCGATTGTTCAAGGTCCGACCACTGCGTATCGTTCAGAGAACCGCGACGGAAATCCGAGGTATCCAGCCGATTGTGAATGCAAAGTAAATTACTTACAATCTGCTCAGCGCTCATTTCGAGAGAGTAGAACACAGCCGGACGTCGTTCCACATGGCACACATGCTGGAGCAGATTTAATGTAAAGGTGGTTTTACCTACACTCGGCCTGGCGGCAATGACCCCGAACTCTCCTGGATGCATCCCGTTAGTCAAGCGGTTAAGGTCTGCGAACCCATAAGATACACCGGTAAGCTGGCCGGGATTCTGATGCAGAGTATCCAGACGTTCCAAAACACCATGCAAAACGACGTCCATTGGCCGCACGCGTCCGCTTTCCTTCTGGTGTCTTACGCCAAGCACTTCGGTCTCAGCCATATCAAGAATATCTTCGACTTCCAACCCATCCTTCCGGGCATTTTTCTGAATATTAACACACGCTTGTGTTAAGTGTCTCCGCACAGCATGTTCACTGACGATATTGATATAATATTCAACGTTAGCACTCGTGGGTACGGCATCGACAAGTTCTCTGAGGTATCCGGCGCCACCGATTTTTTCAAGGCTGCCTCTCTTTTTGAGTTCATCCCGCAAAAGTATAATATCGACGGCACTATGAGCGTCCGATATATGGAGTATAGCGCTAAAAATTTGCTGATGAGCTAACTTATAGAAGGATTCTTCTTTAAGTTTTTCTCTGCCTAAATAAACAGCATCGGGGGATAAAATCATCGACCCCAATACTCCCATTTCGGCTTGCAGATCATGGGGAAGGGCTTTTGGGGCTGCGTTTTCATCGTTCATACGAGATTCTCCCAAAAACCATTAAAACTATTCTTCTATAGAAGTAACTCTCACTGTTATAGGAATTCTAACTTCAGGCAGTAACATTACTTCTACAGGATAATCCCCTACATTTTCTATCGGTTTATCCAGAAGGATACTTGAAGCCCTGACGCCCTCAAATCCGTTACTCACCAGAATAGAAGCGATGACATCGGCGGTCACAGAACCAAAAAGGTGACCTGTTTCAGTCGCTCTTTCCTCGACCACACAGAGGAACCCTTCAAGGTCTTCAGCCTGCTTTTCTATGCGCTTAACCTCTTCCTGCTCTCTGCGTTCTTTAGCACGCCTAAGGGCTTCCAACCGTTGAAGATTATTAGCATCAACTAATGAAGCATATTCGTAGGGCAGAAGGTAATTACGAGCATAACCATCCGCCACTTCAACGACATCACCAACATCACCCAAATTGTCCATTTCTTGATTGAGTAAAACTTTCATTTATTTTCTCCTTTTGCACAACATCTGCATTCAATTAAATCACAAAAAAACTGCTTTTAAAATATTATCAAGCTCCATAAAATAATATCCACCTTGTCCTCTTACCGGTGGATAGGGAAGGATATTCATGAGAACTTACACTCTTCGAAATACCCGTCATTAGAAAGGAATTTCATCATCTGAAACGTCATCTCCGATATCTTCCGGCGGTGGAGCCGGCGCCTGCTGCTGCGGACGCTGGCGCTGTGCGGATTGTGAACGCTGGCCGCTCGGCTGTGAATAACCCGAAGAGCCGCTGTTACTATCACCATAGCCGCCGCGTGAGGAACCGACGAATTCAAAACTCTCAGCAATAACTTTCAGTTTACTTCGTCGCCCTTCGGCAGTTTCCCATTGGTCCAGTTTGAGCCGCCCTTCAACCAGGATAGGATCGCCTTTCTTTAAATATTCGGAAATCACTTCTCCTCTACGGCCGAACATAGAGGTATCGATGAAGGCAACTTCTTCTTTTTGTTCCCCCTCTCTCGTCTTATATTGCCTATTAGTTGCAATTGTAAAATCACATACGGCACTCCCGCTGGGGAGGTATCGCAGTTCAGGATCGCGCGTCAGATTGCCCATCAAAATAACTTTGTTGAAACTGGCCATAACTCAACCTCGTATTTTAAATATCCTCTACTTCAGAAACGGTATCGCCCTCTTCATTGTCTTCAGCTTCGCCGGCCACTTCCTGGTCGCTGCCGGAAGTTTCCTCGTCCGATTCCGCAAGGGGCTGCTCAACAACTTGCCCGTTTTCATCATAGAAAGTCCCTGCGGCCGGTGGCAAATCATCCGTCTTTAGCAGCACAAAACGCACCAATTGCTCGGAAAGGTTGAAGAGGCGCCGCAAATCATTCACTTTACCGGAGTCTATGGAGAAATATGAAAGAAGGTAAATACCAAAGTTAACGCGTTCGACAGGATAAACGAGTTCACGTTCATCCCACTTTTCAACTCTTTCCAATTTTCCGTCAAACCTTTTGATAAGTTGATTAATATGCTTAACAACTTCAGGAATCCCCTCATCACCAATAGTGGCATCCACCAAAAACATTGCTTCATACAGTCTGTTATCCATACTTAAACATCTCCAATCTACACATTAATATTAATTAAACCTATTCATTGCCGCTTCAATCCCCTCAGAACGCCACACAAGGACTGCATCAGCAGCGATTTCAATTACTCTATCCAATTGATCCACTTCGTCTTTTCCGAAACGTGAAAGGACAAATTCTTTTGCGGGGAATCTTTCAGGCCGAGGGCCGATACCCGCCCTCAGTCGGGGGAATTTGTTTGATCCCAGGTGCTCCATGATAGACTTGAGTCCATTATGCCCGCCGGATGAACCACCTTCCCGGAGTCTGATATTACCCAAATCAAGTGCCAGATCATCAGTAACCACGAGGATATTGGCGAGTTCAAGTCCATTATCCTTCATTAGCCCTTTAACAGCTTCACCGCTTCGGTTCATAAAAGTCATAGGTTTGAAAAGAGCCAAGTCTTTTTTTTCACCCAAGACTCCATTATATTTATCTGACTCATACAAAGACCCGAGTCGTTGAGCAACCCTGTCAAGAATCATCCACCCAAGATTATGCCTGGTATTGAGATAATTTTCCCCGGGGTTACCCAGCCCGATTATAACGTGGGAGAAAGACACTATTATTCCTCCTCAGTTTCAGCAGGCTCCTCTCCTTCTTCAAAATCTTCTTCATCTTCCTCTTCCTCCCTTCCAATAACCTCCGGTTCAGCCATGACGTCGGTCTCCAGCATCTCTTCATCCTCTTCGGTTACCATTTCCATGGGCGGCACGCAAGTGACTACAACTGCATCATCATCATCTATTGCTGAAACTCCCTCGGGCAAATCAAGTTCGCCGATACGTACATCATCGCCAATGGACATATCAGCAACGTCAATAAGAATTTTTTCGGGAATGCTGCCCGGCAGACTTTCAACAATCACATCATGCTGAATAACTTCCAGTATGCCTCCTTCCTCACGGACACCTATCGGGTCTCCTTTTGTTTCAACTGCTACAGCGACCTCAACGGTTTCAGTCATGGAGATACGACCTAAATCAACATGAACAATTTCATCGCCCAGGCTGTCATATTGAACAGCTAAAAGCTGAACAGGCGTCTGCTCACTATCTGATTCAACCTGAAATACCAAAGTATGTGAATCCAAAAGTTGCTCTATGTCCGTCGTGTCCAGAGTCAACATTATATTTCCTTTCCCCCGCCCATACATAACACCGGGAACGCGACCTTCCCTGCGCAACCTGTTACACACCCTGCGGCCTTTCTCTTTCCTAACTGCAACTTTTAAAGTCGGAATATCCATCTTGCTTAATTCTCCATTTTGAACTATAAGTAATGCCTGAATTTTTATTAAACGTTAATATCCAGAAAAAAATATCGGTTAATCTCCGCCCTTCAGTCAACTTTGCGAACTAAGCGGTCAACCCGAAACTAACACTAAACCTCAGTTTGCAGATATTTAAGTATAGATATAGACTACCATGCCACGCCAACAAGGGCATCATTGCCAAACATAAAGGTTCGCCTCTTTAACACTGAATGACATTAACTGCAAACAGCCTAATCTTATACCAGATAAAAGACAAAAAGTCAAATTGCACGGAAGTAAATATTCAGCGATCCCCGCTATCTTATCACTACCGTGCCCAGGGCCGGTGGTGAAGTTACGTCGTAACAAAATATTAAAACTGTTTTCTCCAAGAGTGTTGAATAATATAACCGCTAAAGAAATTAAATGCAAATCAGTTCGAGAGGCGTTACATTGATTTTATGCCCTGAAAATTTTATAGTATTAAGTAGAGGCTCATTCACCGTTTTTTTTATCCTCCATGTTAATCTCTCACTTTGGAGATAAACAAAACATTTGAGTGAACATCTCGCTCCATGAACCGGCTGCAAATTATAAAACAGAGTGAAACTGTTTTTTATTAATCGTAATTTCTTTTAAATTCTATTTCAGAGGAAAGCTAATATCATACAATACAGAACATACGGTCACACGGACATAAAAGTTTCGCAATTAGGATTTGGCGCTATGCGCCTGCCGCTTGATGATGAAAAAAACATTATAATGCAGGAAGCGATAGAAATACTTCGTTTTGCTTATGATTCCGGAATTAACTACTTTGATACTGCACTAGCGTATCAAAACGGACAAAACGAAGTGGCCGTGGGAGAGGCTTTGAGCGACATTCGCGAGAAGCTTTTTATCTCAACAAAGGTTCCGCTTCACAGTAAAAACGTAAACACCGGAGATGATTTGCGTTGCGCAATCGAAGGCCAATTAAAAAGGTTAAAAACTGATTATATTGATTTCTGGAATTATCATGATTTAAAATTTGACGATTTCAAAGAAAGATTGCTGCCGGATAAAGACGGCGTTTTATCCGCAGTGCGGAAAGCAAAAGAGGAAGGCATAATAAAACACATTTGTTTCTCCTGCCATGCTAAAGAAAATCATATCATTGAAATGATTGACACGGGTTTTTTTGAGGGGGTTACGCTGCAATATAATATGCTGGATAAAAGCAATTCGAAAGTTATTGAATATGCCTGCCAAAATGGCCTCGGTGTAGTAGCCATGGGGCCGGTTGGCGGTGGGCTATTAGCACATACATCACGTAAATTGGCAGCCATGAAACCTGACTATGTGGACAGCCTTCCTGAATTAGCTGTACGGTATGCTTTGGCTAATACCGATATTACATGTGCACTTTCGGGAATGAGTTCGATCGATATGCTTAAAGAAAACCTGGCTGCAGCCGAAACATCCCGTCCGTTATCGGATTCCGAGCTTGCCTATATCGAAGATAATCTGACAGAATTAAAATCTCTTGCCAAACTCTACTGTACAGGCTGCGGTTATTGTATGCCATGCCCCCATGGAGTAAACATACCTAAGAATTTCAGGCTTATGAATCACTACCAGGTATACGATTTTGAGAAAGCTGCTGTCAATGGATTCAAAAGATTAAATACCCGAGAAGAAGCGAAAGAAAATCTGAGAGCCACAGAATGTACTTATTGCGGTGAATGTATAGATAAATGCCCACAAGGCATAAACATACCGGATCAAATGAATGATGTAGCGGAAACTCTAAGTAAACTTTAATTTGACTTCCAGGAGATATTTTTATGATTTCATTTGACGATTTCAAAGAAATGGAACTTGTTACAGGAAAAATTTTATCGGTAGACGAACACCCTAACGCCGACAAACTGATAATCCTCAAAGTCGATATCGGGGAAGAGCAGCCTAGAACGCTGGTGGCAGGATTAAAGGAACACTATAATGCTGAAGAATTAAAAGGTACAACAGTTATCGTTATTGCAAATTTAGAACCTGCAAAACTGCGTGGTGTCCAAAGCCAGGGAATGTTATTAGCCGCGCAAGACGGCGATATTGTTTCATTACTAAAACCGGACAAACCCATCGCACCTGGTGCCAGGGTAATGTAAATTCCTCAGAGACATGATATGGAAAATCCAATGATAGAAGTCAAAAACCTTATCGGTGGATACCAAAATGTCGATATACTGAAAGGGATCAACCTTTCTGTGAAAAGGGGGGAGATTTTAGCTATTATGGGACAAAGCGGCTGCGGCAAAACCACCTTCCTTCGCCACTTAATGGGGTTAAGCAAACCTAAGAGCGGCTTGATAAAGATTCATGATTTCGAGCTATCTTCAATGAATAATCACCAATACAGGGATTTTTGCCGATCCGTTGGAGTGCTTTTTCAAAATGGTGCTCTTTTCAACAGCATGACTATCGGTGATAATGTTGCCTTTCCCCTCCGCGAACATACTAAACTGGAAGAACCTATTATTGAAATCATGGTCAAAATGAAGCTCGAACAGGTTGAATTGCATGATATTGAACACCTTATGCCGTCGGAACTCAGCGGTGGAATGGCTCGCCGGGCAGCATTGGCCAGGGCACTCATTATGGACCCCAAACTTATTATTTTAGATGAACCCACAACCGGTCTGGACCCGATACTTGCAGCCGAAATTGATGACCTTATTCTCCATATTCGCCAGGCATATAATGCCACTATGGTGATTGTAGCGCATGACATTGAAAGCTGTACGAAAATAGCCGACAGAATTGCCATTTTTCACAAAGGGCAGGTTTTGGAAACCGGTTCACCCGAAAAAATTAAAAATAGCAGTAACAATTTTGTCAGAAGTTTTTTTAACAGAAAAGCTGAGAAGAAAGAAATTCCAAAATCAATCTTTTAAATTTTTCATTATTAAAATGTGCTGTTTTTTCACCCCTTCCCAATCCAACTACACCTCCTTAACTTAAACCCAACCTATAATATGCAAGGAAATGTTTAACAATGCATTATACTTCATAATAAAACTGTAAGACTTTCATATGGCGTTGCAATTTGACCGTCAGTTTGTTTCCTGCTCTATATATCTCTTAAAATAAACGCAATAGATGTTAGTATCACGCGAATTTCAGTGGAAACTGTAGAATTTCCAGCATGCTCTCCCCGGTGGAGATAAGTTGATTGGTTTCACTGAATATTTTGCTTTATAACTGGTCATATTAGGGTATAATTTACACGGAGATTGTAAATATGAAAACAAAAGAGGTGCAGCTTTTGGCAATATTGGCTATCATTGCGACAAGTATCATAGGGATGTCAATCTGGAGCGGTCAGAATTCCCCTGATGAAAATGATGGCACTGAACACCGTATAGAACAAAGCGGAGATGATGCGGACAATAAAGATGATTCCATCCAAATAACCAGCAAGGACTTAGATAATTTCCTTTATGAATTGGGCAATAGAAATGCAGGTAATGATATTCGGAGTATCGCTAGTGATAGGGATAAAGAAAAGACAGCAAGAAATGAAGGGCAAGAAGAGGAAAAAAAGGAAACTGTAGTTAGTGATAGGGAAAGGCAAACACCCATACTGTCACCGCACATCCCCACTGAAGACCATTTGAGTAGACCGCCGGGTGAAAGCACCGAAGACGAACTGGCACTCACAGCACCCGAAGACATCCCCCTACAGGCAAGTTCTGAAGACAGTGCTGCAGTAGAAGAAAAAGGGGATGATAAAAAAGTCACTTACACTGTTCAAAGCGGGGACACTTTAGGAGCTATAAGCGTGAATTTTTACGGTACCGCACGAAAATGGCAGGATATTTTAGATGCCAATAAAAACGTCCTAAGCAGTCCTAGACATCTCAGAGTGGGAATGGAATTGGTCATACCAAATACCAGCGATAGTGCGCCTGAAAGTTCTAAATCAGAATCCGCATCTGTTCCCAGCAACGCTGTCCGACATACAGTAAAGAGGGGAGAATACCTCTCGACCATAAGCCTGAAATATTATAATACCTCCCAAAAAGTCAACAAAATTATTGAAGCGAATGATTCTATCGATAATGCCGATGATATAAGGGCAGGCGTGACAATCATCATTCCCGATGTTAGAAATTCCGAAATCACGAAAAATGATAATTCCCAGGAAAACTCCCGGTCATTGCTTTCTGCACAAAGAGTAACAGATCCAGATGGAACTACTCACATAGTTAAAAGCAATGATACGCTTTGGAGTTTAGCAAACCGCTACTATAATGATCCTCAACGCTATGTTGACATTATCGAAGCAAATGAACATATATCCTCTCAAGGTGACATAGACGAAGGAATGGAAATCATAATTCCAAAAGAATAATGTTTAAAGAAATAAAAAGTAGGAACACATGGATATTGTTACTGGTTTTGTTATTACCACTGGGCGGATGTCGATACTTACGTAAGGAATATAGGATTAATACACAAAAACAAACTCTTTCATCTGGCCGAGCGGGGGAAAAATTAGAAACTCTTAAGAAAGTCAGGGTAAATCCCGATGAACAACTAAGGGAAGCATTGGAAAATTTATTACGCCACTCAACTAACCCTACAGTCAGAGCGCTGGCTGCTGAAACAATAGGTAATTTAGAAGATGCCGACTCAATTGAACAACTGCGTCATGCTCACCGAAGGGATGTTGACCAGAATGTCAGAAAGGAAGCATTGATAGCCCTGGCAAAAAGCAACATAGAAGACTTACAGGAAGATATTCTTTATTCTATAAGCAATGATCCCGCCCCTCTTGTACGAATTACGGCTTTAGACATAGCTGTAGAATCAATTGAAGATGAAAATTTATACTTAATGCTTATCAACAGTCTTGAAGACCCGGCCGAAGCCGTCCGTTTAACCGCTTATCACCACCTGAATGAGCTCACCGGATTAGATTACCCCCCCAATGCACCTGCAAGGTGGCGTGAAAACCTCGGTATAGCCAAGTAATTGCGTAACTAATATCGCAGATTTTCACTGAATAATTATCTTTTAAGCAGTCTGAGCAATCTCATTCTCCATTATGGCAGCAAAGATGAACAGTTCAAAAATTGCAATATGTTTATTTTCTGGCGGCTTAGACAGCATGTTGGCCGCTAAATTGATGTTAAAACAGGGGGTAAAGCTCACCGCGTTACATTTTCATTCTGTTTTTACTGATAACGAAGAAGAAGGTAAACCCAGCAGAATCGAGCATATATCAAAATTATGGGGGATGGATTTTTTACCTGTTGAAATTACAGAAAAAATGTTGAAACTCGTAAAATCACCTTCTCATGGGTATGGCAGCGTTATGAACCCCTGCATTGATTGTCGAATCCTTCAATTACGGCTTGCTAAAAAAATCATGCGAGAAAGGGAGGCATCGTTTATAGTAACCGGCGAAGTCATGGGCCAGCGCCCTATGACTCAGAAGAAAAACATGATGCGCCATATTGAGAAAGAAGGAAAAGTCGGGGATATCCTCCTGCGCCCTCTGTCGGCACAATTGCTTCCCCCCACTCTCCCCGAACGAGAGGGGTGGGTTGATCGCAGCCGATTACTCAACTTTAGTGGTCGCACCCGCAAACCGCAGATGCGGCTGGCCCAGGAAATGGGAATTAAAAACTATCCCGCGCCGGCCGGAGGATGTCGTCTCACTGATCCAGGATATGGGCGACGATTGAAAGACTTATTAACCCATGCACA
>PUNP01000850.1 GCA_003551785.1 Candidatus Brocadiaceae bacterium
CAAGAGCCGGAGGAGCGGGCCGTGCGGATTAACGGCGGAGGTTGTAAGTTATAGACACGTAGTGCTTAATCGTCATCCCACCGGCACAGGGCACGGTGGAGAAACAACGTGGTTCACTGAGGACTTGCGTTTGATAACGCAATTCCTATACCAAAATTTTTAGAGTTTGTCCAAACACTTCATTCTACGAGTAACCGTTAATTTTTAATGGACACGCAGAATATTAACCTTATCAAGAAGCAGTAATCCTGGGGTATGTCGATAGTTTGTAAGTCCTCAGTGAACCACGTTGGTTGGTGGTTCCTACCGCCGGGCTTGTCCCGGTGGAGGAGTATTTATGCACGACAATAACTTTACGCGGACTTACGCAACTGAGCACTAATGCGCTTTTTTCGGCCACGCAAGGCAAGACAATCATGACGGTAATTCGTCATTTATGGTGAAAATTGGTATATTGTCCGTTGTTGTTTTACCGCTTCAATCACACCCCGAATCTGCTGGTGGAACTCGCCACACCAGACGGTGCAGTAAAAGTCGTATTCTCCGCCCTTCTCCGCCCTGAGATTCATGATCACGTTTTGGCTTGCTTTTGATCTCGATCTGAATATTTTTTTCTGGCGGAATTGGCGCCTGCAAAAATCATAAAAAAATAAAACATTTATTACTGGTTGTTATACAAGATGATATGTGATGAAAAAACTTTTAAACGGCTCTTTTGAGCGGGGACCAATTTGACAGAAACAAATAGGAGTGGTAAAATCCTATATAGTAAGGTAAGCAAGATCATGTTTTATGTGGAGTCGTTCTATGGAAATAATTCACAGAGATACCGATTATGCAATTCGAGCAATGGCCCGGCTCGCCGGATGTGAGGCGGCGGTCTCGACCGCTTCACTGGCCGAACATATCAACGTGCCGGTCGATTTCTTGCGTAAAATCATGCAGAATGACAGTTGAACTTTAAAATTTGGTCGGGAGGTAAAAGATGGTCAAACGGAAGGTTGTGGAGATAGATGAAGAAAAGTGTAACGGCTGCGGGGAATGCATCCCACAGTGCCACGAAGGTGCTTTGCAGATAATTGACGGCAAGGCCCGGCTGGTCTCGGATCGATACTGCGACGGCCTCGGCGCCTGTTTGGGGACCTGTCCGCAGGATGCCATCCGTATAATTGAACGCGATGCCGACGAGTTCGATGAGGAGGCGGTCGAGGTGCGCCTGCAAAAACAGGAAAACCAAAAAACCAAGCCGCAGATGGGGGGCTGCCCGGGCGCCGCCGCCTTCGAGATAGGCGCCGACAGGAGCCAACGGCCCGTACCCTCGGGTAGTCGTAAGGATAAAAAAACGCCCAGCGCCCTCTCCCAATGGCCCGTGCAGCTCCGTCTTGTTCCGGTGGATGCGCCGTATTTCGACGGCGCGGACCTGCTGATTGCGGCCGACTGCGCGCCGTTTGCCTATGCGGATTTCCACGCCGAACTCCTTGCCGGCAGGAAACTGCTTATCGGCTGTCCCAAACTCGACGACGGGGAGTTTTACCGCGATAAGCTGAAGGAAATATTCGAGAAAAACGATCTGCGCTCAGTTACCGTCGCGCATATGGAAGTGCCGTGCTGCCACGGCCTGCTTGCCATCGTTCGTTCCGCACTCGATGCAGCGAAAGTCGATTTGGAAGTCAACATTAAGGTTTTGTCGGTAAACGGTGAGCTTCGTGATAGTGAAAGCGTTTCTTAGAAAGGGTTTTTAACCAAAGTATTACAACGGAGGTAAGTAAATCATGAAATGCTGCAACAAAAAAGAAGAAAATAGTGGACAGTTTCCCCATAGCCAAGCGGTGAAGCTCGGGGCGAAGGTGGAGTATGCCGAAGGGTCGATAGTGAGCCGCACGATTATCGATTCCGATGCTGGCAGCGTTACGCTCTTCGCTTTCGATTCGGGCCAGAACCTCAGCGAACACACGGCGCCCTATGATGCGCTCGTTCAGGTGCTTGAGGGCAAGATGGAACTCACTATCGGAGGACGGGAAGTGGCGGCCGGAGCCGGAGAAACCGTTCTCATGCCCGCTGATGTGCCGCATGCGCTGGAAGCGGTGGAACAATCGAAAATGCTTCTTGTTATGGTGAAAGGATAACCAGGTACGAAGTTTTTTTATGAAGCGGGGTTTTTCGATGCAAATGCTGCCGAAAAATCCATAATTTTAGTGGAGACAGTAAGTGTTAACTTTTTTAAAGGAGGTCGTATCATGACAGAGCCTATGTTTTGTTATCAGTGCGAACAGACGGCGAAGGGAGAAGCATGTGTGAAGACGGGAGTCTGTGGAAAGGACAGTGAAGTTGCCGCCCTGCAGGATAATCTCATCCAGGGGCTCAAGGCCGTATCCGTTTCGGCCCACCGAGCGCGGCAGAAAGGGGCTTCGGACGGAGAAATCGACGCTTTTGTCCCCTATGCCATGTTCACCACTCTGACCAATACGAATTTCGATCCCGCGGATTTCCAAAAACTTATCGCTAAAGCCGCCGGCCTGCGTGACAGGGCCCTGTATCTGTGCGGTGGCGGGAAAAACGACGGAAGTGTGTTTCAGAAAGTGAAAAATCTATGCTGCGGCGCCGGTTCAGACGATGATATGCCCGACTGGGTGTCCGATTGGACCCCCGCGCAGGGAACGGAAGCGCTGGTCCGCCAGGGCCGGCAGTACGGCATCGACGCGCGCCGGGAAAAATACGGCAAGGCCGTGGCCGGTCTCCAGGAGACCATCCTTTACGGGCTCAAGGGCGCATCGGCTTACCTGCATCATGCCAGGATCCTGGGAAAAGAGGATGAAAGCATTTATGCGAACTTCCATGAAATAATGAATTTTATTGCCGGCGAGCCTACCGATACCGATGATCTGCTGGGCTACGCGCTCAAGACCGGTGAGCTGAACCTGAATGCCATGCAGCTCCTGGACTCGGCCAATACCGGAACTTACGGACACCCGGAGCCAACGCAGGTGCGCATAACGCCTGTAGAAGGCAAGGCTGTCCTTGTATCAGGCCATGATCTGAAGGACCTCAAAGAACTGTTGGAACAGACCGAGGGCAAGGGTATCAACGTCTATACCCACGGCGAGATGCTGCCGGCAAACGCCTATCCCGAGCTCAAGAAATACGGTCGCCTTGCGGGGAATTACGGCGGCGCATGGCAGAAACAACGCAGTGAGTTTGCCGACTTCCCCGGCTCCATCCTGGTTACGACCAACTGCCTGATGGAACCGGCGGAGGGGTACAAGGATCGTATATTCACCAGCGGGCCCGCCGGATGGTCGGGCGTGCCGCACATCGATGACGGGAACTTCTCGCCGGTGATCGACGCCGCGCTCGCTCAGCCGGGCTTCGCCGAGACGGCGGAAGAGAAAACCATACCTATCGGCTTTGCCCGCAATTCCGTCATGGGCGTTGCTGATACGGTGATCGATGCGGTACAGGGCGGCGATATCCG
>PUNP01000024.1 GCA_003551785.1 Candidatus Brocadiaceae bacterium
CTGACCGTTCGCCTCCTCGGGCTAGCGCACCCGTGCCCACGCCCGGAGTAGTTCCTTCATCAAGTGCACCTTCAATAATGACGTTCTCACAGGCGTCATCTTCGTTGTCGTCCCAGCGGTTACGCCTGGCATCGAGTGGGTATTCAGGCACGGATGTCGCACCGAGCAGAGCGTTGCCGGAAATCATATTGAACCGCGCCAGCGTATCTTCGCCTTCGTTATCGATCCCGACGAAGTGGTGGAGAATTTCATTATTGGTTATCAGAGTATCCTCGGAGCCGGTTAGTATTTTAATACCAGTTTCTGCGTCGATGATTTCATTCCCGCCGATGCGTGATCCTTCGGCCCCGTCGACCAATATGCCGTATTCCGAGTGATCGCCATCCTGATACGTATCTTCGCAGTCGATGATGCAGTTGATAACTCTAACATTATTGCCCTTTATCTTGATAGCGCTTTCCTTGAAGTTCTGGAACGTAAACCCGTCGATTGTGACATTATCTGCTTTGACGATAATCGCATGATCGGCGCCGTCCATGTCTATAAATGTCTCATGCCGGCCGTTCATGGATGCCAGGGTCAGCCCATCGGCGTCTTCACCTTCTATGATGATGGTTGATTCTGAAAGGTAATTCCCGGAAGGGATCGAAAGCAAATCCTGCCCCGAGCCCGCAATCGCCATATCTATTTGGGTTTGCATGTCGATTGGGAACAGTTCAAAATCGAGTGCAAACTGGTCTTGAATTTGACCGCCCACGAGGGCGCTGAAAACCATCTGATATTCACCCGGGGCGATATCATAAAATAATCTGCCTTCGATTGAAAAAGGGATATTATCACTTTTGGGTCCGACAGGGCCAAAATCGGATTCGAGAGTTTTAATATGTTTTCCATTTTTCTCTACAGAAATGATGACTTGAACATCTAATGAGTCTTCTGCTGTATTGTTTACGACAACACTCAACCTATAATTCGACAAGGAATTTGGAGTGAGGCCAGGCGCTTCACTTACAACCCCATAACCTTTGACATAAGATTTACCATCAAATTCAAAATAAGAACTGAAACCTCCGTTTGAGTGTAAGGACATCCAGAAATTCGTGGTATCATAACTAAAAGGCTGTATTGAAATATTATTATTGTTGTCAATAGGAGTTAGTTTATCATCAAATCTAAAAAAATATATAGTCCTCGTTGTGTCATATATTAGTTGCTTAAAATCATCCCAACTTACAAAACCATGTATATTGCTTGATGGCCTTCGGTTACTGTATGAGGAATCTAGCATTTCTATGTAACCAAAAAGTTCCCCACTGGAATCATGAATAAAAAGACCTTCAGAGGATATTCCTGTCAACACAACTGCATGACCATCATTCACGAATGTCGGGAAAATCGAAAAAGACAGCGGAGATTGCGGTAATGTCAATTCAAGGTAGTCTTTAACATCGTTCCACAATTCTATTCTTCTCACCAACCAACCAAGTAAAAAATTGCCACTCCGGCGAAAGTTTTTATGTTCATACCCGAAACCATCTCTTTTTAACATAAACTCGCCAAATGGAGATGGATAATTTTCTCTGCCAGCTATTCCTGCTATCAATCCTGCCGAATTTCCAGACTCCCTATCGGCCCCATATTCACCGGCTATTTCCCAAGGAGTTATATCACTTCCATAATATCGGCTAATCATAGCAAGCGAGTGAAATCCACACCACGGAACACGATGCTGAGTATAATAAGGGACATTATGAATAACAGTATCGATCTGGGTATAAGATATTTCTTCTGTAAGGGTCTGATCTGCCATGACCTCAACAATCTGAGGCACCGGGGAGTTCCATTCATCAATCGTTTTGAATTCAATAAAATGATCACCCGCAAGCAGGTCCGAAACGGTATCACCGCTTTCCATCCAGCCCGTCTCATGCTCGCCCGTCACTCTCCATCTGGCACCGCTCTGGACAGCTACGTGGGGATCTATGATAACTGTCAAAGCACCTACGTCATTTGCCACCACGTATTCATCACGGCACACCCGGAACCCGATATTGTCCTCCATCACATCGGGTTCTCTGTTTGTCGAGTGCGTAACGGCGCTGTTAGCGGCGCTGCTGCTCCAGTCGCCCCCCCGAATCACACGCCACTGGCTAACGCGCGTGCTTGTCCATTCCCACACATTGCCCGCCATATCGGCCAGATCGTAGCCGAACGTGCCAAAATGTCCCACCGGCGTGGTGCCGTGTTCATGTTCGGAATCCCTGTAATTCGCCAGCTCGGGACTGATCTCCGTGCCGCAGCCGTACTCAAAACTCCCGTCCCAGTTTGCCACCGCCTCCCATTCGTCTTCATCAGGCAGACGCCATTCGTAGTAATTGGCGAAAGCCAGCGCGCCATAAAAGCTTACGTACGTAACAGGGTGCTGCTCCAGCCCCTGCTCAACAGTAAACTCTCCGCCGCTGTACTGTATCCGCGAGGCACCGCCGTTGACGGCCCCGGCGCCCGTCCAGCCCGGGCCGTCCAGCCGGTAATAAACCCGGCCCACCGTGTCGGCATCCGTGTAATACCCGTCGGTACCTCTCACCACATCGCCGTCAACTTCAATGTCGTTTGTCCGCAGGGCGGAATTCAGATACGCGGCATATTTTTCATTGGTTACCTGATACCTGCTCATCTGGCCCAGAAAACCATCATCATCGATATTTTGCCATGTAATATCCAGTTCATCGCGTGCAGGAATGAATGAAAAGACCAATTCCGTATCCCCCGTCATCGGCCCCGTAATATAGGTCAACCCATCCCACTCACCGTCCGCAGGCGCATCACCATCCAGCACATTGCCGCGCACATACCCCTCATCGGGCTCCACCACGAACTCCGCACGCTCCCCATACTCAACATCCATCTCGGCAGGGCTTACGCTCCCGCCGTTCCCGGCTATCGCCGTTATCTTATAGGTCACAACATCCTCATCGGTGATCAGTTCATATTTCGAGCCGCCCGGAGCATCCGCCAGCGTAATATCGGTGTCCCGATACACTTCCTCACCGTCCTCGTTCTTCACGCGCACCATGTATTTTTCGCCATCCTGCGACGTCGGCCAGGCTTCTATCACGGCCGTTCCGTCAGAACCGGTCACGGCGGACGCGCGCTCCATCCAGAAACCATACTCTCCGTTCCAGCTATAGAGATAAACATTCGCACCCTCATAGAGTGTCTCCCCGTCGCTTCGAAAAACCTCAAACTCCAGTGGACGCCGAGGGTTGACGCTGAACGTGACGGTCTTGCTTGAAGAGTCCAGCTCGAAATTCTTGGAAGAACCCGCCAGCATATCCCAGCAGTAAACGTCGAAGTAATACGAACCGTAGTGCACGTCGGAAAAAGTGACCGGATTCGCGCCCGGCACCTCGACCCTGGCCTGTTCGACGTTATCAGCGTCGTCGTGCAGCATCAAGGCGTTGATA
>PUNP01000013.1 GCA_003551785.1 Candidatus Brocadiaceae bacterium
AGGGTATCTTCTTATTTTCTCGCCTGCAAAGTCAAGCACATCGCAAAAAAAGGTCGTTACTGGCTTTATCGCAAGACGTTAAGATGGTTCAAACATAATAACCACTTCCGGAACTCTGAGGATGTTTTGGAGAAGGCGAAAAAGCTGGACGCCTCCGGCCGGCAGGCCGGGTGGCTTTCTTCAACGCTCAGGGCACTTTCCTCGCTCTGCTTCGGTGATATGGGAAACCTGGTTAACAGGGAAATAACGAATGACCCCAAAAAACTGCTTGACGGCACCGCCATACTCGAACTCGATGCGCTGACCCAGCTGGATAGCACACAAATTTTTCAATACCAATCTAAGGGTAAAAAAATGTTCGCCTGGGGCTGAAATTGACTGAGCGGGAATGCTGCTTTATACTTTCACAGTAAATTCACGGGCAAAATTTGCCGCAGCCGATTGAGGCTGGCCTTTTTTTACAGTTTTTTCTGGTTGCTTTTCGCGAAACTGCAACCGATAAGATATTTTAAAAAATACCTTCAGGTTGGAACTATGAACAACGATAATATAGAGCTCAACAGGGAAATACTACAAAAGGCGGCAACCGAACAGTCGTTTGAGCGAGGCGAGGAATATTATGAGTGCTCTATGGTGGAAAGCCCGATCCGTGAGGGGAACACCATAAGGGCCGAAGTGACTGGTAGCGGCATGGCTCTCTACAGTGCTAAGATTTGCCTTGAGCCGCCTTTTCATACCCGATGCACTTGTCCTTATGACTGGGGTGGCATTTGCAAACATATCGTGGCGCTGGGATTGACCTGGATCAACTCCCCTGACTCTTTCCCCCGTATGGAAGAAAAAACGGAAGAAGTGAAAAGCGAACTGGAACAGATATTTGCCGGACTGGGAAGAGATGAATTGGCAGAGATGCTTTATGATCTTATCGGCCACGATGAAAACCTTCGTTTGAAGGCACTTGACTGGATAAAAGACCGGGATAAAGGCGTCGACCAGTCTAAGCTCCAGGAGGAGAGGCTGATGACACTTATGGATTACGCACTCGAGACTGTGCGTGAATTCAATGCTTACGGCGGCGGGCCGGAAGAAGATGAAATTGAATGCTGCGATTATATGTATGAAATGTGCGAAATATTGTCTGATGAAAACTTCAATATTCCGAGCGTGACACGAAAAGATATTATCTCACGATTCATGGAATGGTATCAAAAGGGTAATTCCGGGCTCGTAGACCCGATACGGGAGGTGATTTTCAGCGCTGCACGATCCAAAGAAGAGTGGAAACTGGTTATAGAAGGACTTGAAGCGACGGGAAGCGACTTTGATCGCGACACCATAATGCAGATCTATCTTCGGGAACTGGAGGATGAGAAGACATATGTTAAGATGCGGACAAATGACCTTGTTATGGGAATGGATTATTATGATCTGGCCATGTATTACCATGAAAAAGGGGAAGAAGATGAGGCGGCCCGCATTGCACAGCAGGGCGTAGAAAAAGGGGACGGGAGGATTAGAGATAACATTGTTTACCTCAAAAACTATTATCTGGAGAGAGAAGATACCGAAAAGGCAGTTGAATATGCGCTGCAGGAATTTAAAGAGAGGCCAAGTTTGGAATGTTATAAATTTGTCCTGGATAGCTGCCAGGGTTCAGAAAGAGAAGGGCTTCGCAGTAAGATGGTTAGGCAGCTTGAAGAGAAAAACAGCTGGCTTGGTGCCCCGGTGCTTGCCTCAATTTATGCCGAGGAAAAGCAATATGACCGGATTATGAATCTGGTTGAACAGCACCTAATGAATCCCAGAGAATATGAAGAATTGCTCTGTAAAGAATATCCCGAGAAAATGATTGCTTACTATGACCGGCAGATTCAGGAGTATATTGAACGCAAAAACCGTAAAAGTTATGCAAAGGCGGCCAAGATGACCCTCAATATCAGAGGCGTGTATAAAAAGGTGTTAAAAGACCCGGATAAGTGGAGCACCTGCCTCAATTCCATTTTGAAAAGGTATCCCCGGCGTTACGCACTGCAGGAAGAATTCAGCCGAATCTGTAAATAAGAGGAAAATATGAAAACCGCCTGGACAACCGACATACATCTGGACACGACGATCAAAGGGCATTGATCTCGTCATCCTACGGGGCGAGGTGTGCGTATATCACTGTGGTGTTAACGCTCTGGTGTCCCGCGAAACTTTATAAATACTCACGCCTTTCATGACGAGGTGGCTTGCGAAGGTGTGGCGGAGCGTGTGGAGTGAAAAATCCTCGATACCACTCGGCTTCACTATAAGGCGTTTAAACTCTGCAGAGAGTTTTGAGTTGGGCATGAACTGCTCTCCATTTTGATCTGTAAAACAATAACCTTCGGACAGACCCCGGCACAAAATATCTTCCTTCAAACGAGAGCCGCTTTCAACGTTGGAAGAACAAACATTAATCGACAGCCCGGCTAAAACCCGTGATATTGGCAGATGACGACCTGAAGTCTCTTTTTCATCCGGAGCAAGCTCGTATATGTTATCCGGGAGCAGGTGGGAAAGTTTATAACAGGCCTGGTGGTGGCTGCCCAAAAAAGTATCGGCCCATTTTTTTGAGATTTCTTGTGTAAGATGGACGCAATCTGATAGTTTGAGATGTTCCAGATGTGTTTTCAGGCGGGACAGGGCGTACTTCAGGTCTTCTGAGCTATCAACATCACCTTTTAGCCATGCGTATTCGTGCTTAGAAACGGCCTCTGCTAAATACAGGCCGACTTTAAGACTATTCTTTGCTTTCTCACTTGCAGCCATATAAAGCTCGAAAATTCCAGTTTCAGAGCCATTTCAAAAAAGCGCTCACATCAGAATGATAGACAGGCGCAGGCAAAAATGCAAATGCCCTTCTCGAAATAATAAAACAAATCACGAGTCGAGCGTGGTTGCCTGCAAAGCAAGCCTGAAAAATTGACACCAGCAGGCTCTTTCCATTACAATGTTGAGGGTTGGAAGGCAGCGGGAAGGTCAGATCAAAGAGGATGCATAGAGTCATTACCGTTAGACAAAAAAACTCTCGAAAAACAGTCCACTTAGCATACCATGACGATAAAGGCCATCAGAAATTTACAAACCTAAAACATTATATTGAAACACGATGCGCCCGTAGCTCAGGCGGATAGAGCGGCGGTTTCCTAAACCGCAGGTCGCAGGTTCGAGTCCTGCCGGGCGTACCACTCATAAAATCCTTTGATATAACCCTTTAGATTAGCCATCGGTTTTGCGACCACAGGAGTACAATACCTTATGGTCGCAAAATATGTCGCAAAACTGCGACAGGAGGTGCTGCGATGGCTATTCAAATCAGGTGGTCGAGCCGTTATAATCAATGGACAGCCGATATGCCAAATAAGGGCGGTTGTCGCAAAAGGGAGTATTTCGGAAAAGACAAGCAAGCCGCACAGGCTAAATTCCACAGAATGATGGC
>PUNP01000800.1 GCA_003551785.1 Candidatus Brocadiaceae bacterium
AAAGTTTGGTAGCCTCGGGTTTCAACCCGAGGTGATGATTCACACGTATTTTTGCGCCCTGAAAGGGCGCGGTAGATCGTTACGTATTGGCTATGATGTGCTTTTCGGCCACGCCCCTAGAAAGGGCTCACTACGAACCTGTTATTGCCTCTTCGGCTTTTTAAAGGAAAAATGCGGGGGAGAACTTACAGTGTAAAATTGACTTTTACCAAGCGTTCTAGTATATTATGGAATGTCTTTAAAATTAAATCTTAACGGAATCTTCCAATGAACCACGAGAAATGTATCGAACGTATAAGCGGCTGGATGTACGATAAAGTGCAGACAAGTGGAACTGACGGGATAGTTATAGGGCTCAGCGGTGGCATTGACAGCAGTGTTGTACTGGGGCTGGCGAAAAGAGCTATGGGCGATGCCGTTTTGGGTGTGATAATGCCCTGTAAAAGCAGCCCCGAAGATGCGGAATTCGCCGAAGAAGCCGCACTGGCTTTCGATACTGAAACTGTTCATATCCGCCTTGACGACACGCTTGACGCTATGATGAAGGTGCTGCCTGAGAATGGTGATGTGCTTGCTGAAGCCAATGTCAAAGCCCGATTGCGTATGACCGCGCTGTATTATATCGCCAACCAAAGAAATTACCTTGTCGCCGGCACCGGGAACAAATCTGAATTAGCCGTAGGATATTTCACAAAATACGGCGACGGTGGAGCGGATATTTTGCCGATCGGTGACCTGCTTAAAACTCAGGTAAAAGGTATTGCGGGCACCCTCGGTGTACCGCGTGACATTATTGAAAAACCCCCCAGTGCGGGACTTTGGGAAGGCCAGACCGATGAAGAAGAAATGGGCATCGATTACCCAACCCTCGACTCTATACTGGATGATTGGGCTAACGAGCGCCGGCCCCAGGCTCCGGCAGAGCTTGTTGACCTTGTTAGTGAGATGGGGCGTCGAGCCGAGCATAAACTCGATGTTCCACCCATCTGCCAATTGGAAGTCTAACCCGAACATTTCATAAACCAAGGCAATATCAATTATGAATAAAACTATCCAATTAGATAATGATTCTTTGTGTGGTGGAGACGGAAAAGCAGGACATTATTGCGGGGTGATGGGAGCCTATGGTATTCCTTCTGCCGGTGAATATATCTTTAACGGATTGTATTCTTTACAACACCGCGGGCAGGAGTCCGCGGGTATCGCCTTGTCTGACGGTCGTAAGATACAAAGTCTTAAAGGATTAGGATTGCTCTCGGAGGCTATTGACCCGCAAGACCTGAAAAAAATCGCTGGGCATATAGGCATCGGCCATGTTCGCTATTCCACTACCGGTGCTAAACGCATTCAAAATATTCAGCCTCTCGTTATTGAGTATTCTCAGGGTATAGTAGCAATAGCACATAACGGGAACCTGACAAACGCTCAGAAGCTGAGAAATGAATTTGAAGCAAACGGCTCTATTTTCCAAACTTCTACCGATAGCGAGATTATCGTTCACCTGCTTGCCGAACCACGTCATATTGAGGCTGAAAAACCGCTCGCTGCCGCGCTTAAACACGTCCAAGGCGCCTTTTCCGCTGTCATGCTCGATGCCCGCAATCTCTATGCTATGCGCGATCCCTACGGATGGCGGCCGTTGTCTATCGGGAAACTGGGAGAAGGGTATTTGGTTGCCAGTGAAACTTGCGCCTTCGATCTGCTGGGCGCTAAGTTCATACGGGATGTTGAACCGGGCGAAATAGTTAAAATTAACGAAAACGGGCTCCACTCCACTTTTTTTGAGGAACCCAACAGCCATCCTAAAGCACAATGCATCTTCGAACATATCTATTTCGCCAGACCCGACAGCATCCTTTTCGGGGAAACCGTCCATGAGGTGAGGGTTCGCCTCGGTGAACGTCTGGCTGAAGACAGCCCCGCTGAGGCCGATGCCGTTATCAGCGTCCCCCACTCGGGTGATCCCGCCGCGCTCGGATTCTCCCGCCAGTCCGGTATACCGCTTGAACAGGGGTTTATCAGCAACAGATACGTGGGAAGAACTTTTATCACTCCCACCCAGCAAAGCAGAGCGGACAGAGTCGAGTTGAAACTTAATGTCGTTAAGGAAGTTGTTAACGGTAAAAGGTTGATCGTTGTCGATGATTCAATCGTGCGAGGAACCACTTGCAAAGGGCGTCTTAATATGCTGAGGGAAAAGGGAGCCAAAGAACTGCATATGAGAGTCAGCGCGCCTCCTATCATACACCCATGCTTCTTCGGGGTTGACTTCCCTACTCATGATGAACTCATAGCTTCAAAGAAAAGTATCGAAGAAATCAGGGATTTCCTCGGGGTAGATTCTCTCGCATATCAAACTACCGGGGGGCTGTTATCAGCCGTAAACGGTTCCCATAATGATTATTGCCTGGCTTGCTTCAATGGTGATTATCCCATTGATATTACCGATAAAATGGATAAGGCCGCTTTCGAAAAAAGATGTCATTGCTGATCGTAATGTAAACCTTCTTTGATTAAAATGTAATGAAAATGAACATTGAAACAATTGTTGTCGGACCTATAGAAACTAACTGCTACCTCGTCCACGAACCCAAGGCGGACTTCGGCTTAATTATCGATCCGGGCGGGGATGCCGGTAAAATTATCGCCGCCTGTGATGAAGCTGATATTACACCCCGGTTGATCGTCAATACCCATGCACATTTCGATCATATCGCCGCTAACGCTATGCTGATGAAGCATTTCCCCGAACTGCAAGTCGCCGTCGGTGAAATCGACGCTGAAGATATTTGCGATCCAATGCGTAATTTAGGGGCCGGTTTCGGTGTCGATCAAAGGCTCCCCCGTCCAGACAGAACACTCGCTGACGGTGAGATTTTATCTATCGGTAAGTTAGATTTTACCGTCCTCCACACCCCGGGACATACGCGTGGCAGTATCAGTCTTATTAATCGAGAGGAAAAACCCTCAGCAGCCTTCTGTGGAGACTTGCTGTTTGAAAACGGGGTGGGCAGAACAGATTTGCCCGGTGGTAATGATAAAGAATTGCGTAACTCTATACTTTCTTTGTTATCTGCCTGCGATGATAATACAGTACTATACCCGGGTCACGGTGCGTCTGTTACCGCCGGCGCAAGACGCCATAATTCTTTTGAGGGCTATCTCTAAATAAAAGGTTCGTAGTGAGCCCTTTCAAGGGCTCCGAAATCCGGAAATTGTAGCGCACTCCCCCGGACGCTTGAAAGTCTCCACCACGAGCCGGGTTTTCGGCCAAGCTGGCTAGTGCTTAGTTGCATAACTAAGGCCAATCTTTGGTTATTTCGTTTTTTTACCGCAGAGATCGCAGAGGACAGCTTCTATTATGCGCTTAGATTCCGTACATCATCATAAATATCAAAAATCAAAGGCTGGTAGCGTGACTCTATTGACCGCAGTACCAAGCTGGCAGTCATTTC
>PUNP01000987.1 GCA_003551785.1 Candidatus Brocadiaceae bacterium
CAGAGGCTGCCAGTTCCCGCCGAGCTTGCCTGCGCGGTGATAGCCGGCAATCTCGCCGATCCCGGCCGGGTCGATCAGGAAATCCCACTCGTCGGGGAGGCCCTTGACCAGGTCGCCTTCCTCCACCGCACGTCGGTATCCTGATTCGAGCGCGGGCATGAAAAAGCGATCGAAATAGGGTCCGCCGCTGCCACGCCCGCGGTCGGCGACCCATCGCTTGTCGATCATCTCATCGGTCAGTTCGATATATTCCCCCGGAATTTTATCGGCGGTCTCGAAATCATGCCGATTACGTGCCTGAAATGAGAAACTGGCACGGCTGAGACGTTTCACCCAGCAAGCTTACCCGGCCTTATCCGGGCACACGCTCTATCAACGTAAACATGCGTTTCATAACTCCTGCCTCCTGTAAAAAAGCATTGAAATATCCCCCGAACATATAACTGTTTATGGCGTCAGATTAGACGCCAGCCAACTTCTGTGTAAATACTCAATGGACTCATTACCTCATCACCACCGTCCTTTGTGCCGGTAAATAATAATCCATACCTGCCTATAAATTTTAAAAACGAAACCGTGTTTCTGAGAAGAACCTAAAACTCTGCCCCTTAAAGCTCACAGCAAACACTAATACCACCATCGATGATAAAAATCCGACTGCCGGGCTCTCATCTCATCGTTTTGAAGCCATTGGACGCGACCATCCATATAAGCGATATTCATCCCGCCCATGTTGTGATGATTGCGGTAGTACCTGCTGCTGCTTGTACCCAAAGAACGAAACAGCGGTTCTTCCTCCGGGTGGCCGGAGCTTCTGCCCTGGGGCTGGGCATCGGTGAGCGCCGGCTGATGAGAAGCGGAGGGGATATAATATGGCCTGCGGCCGCTACTAAGCCAGGGGGCCGGATCGTAACGACCCAGCAGTCTTCTGTTGGGAACGAAAGCACGCGGGTCCTCTTCAGTGGAGCGGCAATTTGATAAGCCGACATGCCATCCATAATAACTGCCGCTATCGAAATCAGCACGTTCACGCGGAAATCGGTAAGTTGCCGTTCCGAATGAATAAAAATAGGACGTATAAAGATAACGGCTCCTGCGTCTCCCCGGACGGTGCGTTGCACTGCCGTACCCAAGCGGCTTAGCCGCCGTATGGGGTGTTTTCCCGGGACATCTCATCAGATTGGGAAATCCACCTCCCTCCTCACCGAAAGGTATGTAGTCCTGGAGATAACCGTACCTATCTTCGGGGGTACCGTGATGAGTAAGCGTGCTCGGATTGGCACGACTCAGACCGGCAAACCCCCACCCATCAAAATCATTAGCATAATAAGTCATAGCAAAGTAAATCTGTCTCTGATTACTGGCACAAGCGGCTAAACGAACCTGATTGCGTGCCGTTTCGAGAGCTGGAAGAAGCAAAGCAGCCAGTATTGCTATAATAACAATAACAACAAGCAGTTCGATTAAAGTGAACCGTAACATCTTACGCACTGAGTTAAACATGATACGTCCTCCCATTAAAATAAAATGGGTTAAAGGACTAACAGTTACACTAAATACATTTTAGCGAAAAAAAATAATTCAAATGAAACCACATTTTTTTCACCGTGTTCACAATCCACCTCACCTACCAAACCGCGCGTGTGGTTTTCTCACACGCGGCTTTCCCCCTCCGGGCTGTATGCCCTACGGGCCGGAAGCCTTGCAATTCATCCAACGGCTTTCGCTCTCAGTAGTTATAGTCTGAATTGGTGACACCATTTCAGATTGTTCTTCCCGCATTGTCCAGAGCCAACATTTCAGGTTGTTTCATTTAGGACGTAATCTATTATCTTCTGAGCCGTTCCACTGAAGACGCACCGCTGAAGTTCGGGCGTTAGGTTAAGCGCGGCCATCAGCTTCTCGTAATCGTTTATTACATCGCGGACTTCGAAGAAGGACACATCGCTGCCAAAGATTATTTTTTGCCATGCATAATGCCCTTCCGGGTCCTTGTACCGCGTATAAGGCGTCCACCAGAGAAGGCTGGACAAAAATTCCGGCGATTTCTTCTTCAGAGTCGAGCCGGAGAGATCGAAAAAAAGGTTGGGGTTCCAGCGGCACGACATGGTCGCTTCCTCATACCAGGGGTTGCCAAGGTGCGCACCTATGATCTGCCAGGTCGGAAACGCCCTGGCCAGCGTATCGAGATAGATCGGACGCATCATGTTGCTGTCCACACACCGGGGTTTCAGTGTATCCTCTTTCGTCGCCGGCCCCTGACTGGCTCCTATTTTAGCGGTACGGCTTACTATACCGAGATGGAAAAGACCCGGCATCCTGAGATCTTCTGCGCGTTCATACAAAGGATACCATCTCTGATCGCTGTAGTTCGAGGGCGGCGCGATGAACTTCAGTCCGAAGAAACCGTCTTCCCTGTACCTATCCAGCGATTCGGGGTCGTCTTTTTCCCAATCAACTATCGCAAAGCCACAGAGCCGGTCACTGTGCCGTGACAGCTCAGAGGCAAGCATGGAGTTCCCGCCCTCTTGAAGCGGAGCGATAAGGAACACCTTGCTTATGCCCATTTTATCACACTCTTTCAGCAAATCATCGACATATCCCGGCGCCGTCGTCATATGATGGTGCGCATCAATAATTTCGCAAGCCATATGTTTCTCTCCTTTCCTTCGTTATCGGAAGACTCCTGCATAACCCATTAACTTCCTATTTTTTAAAAAGTTACATCCACCTTTTATGGAGGAAAAAGATGTACTTATATCAGACGTCTTTGCTCTACAATTATCAGGCTATTATCGAGGCTCCCGAGTTCCACAAAAAGTATTATGCGCTATTCAATGCTCTGGATCTAAGTGACATACCGGATGAAATCAAAGCTTAAAAGAAAATACAAATTCAAAAAAGGCGCTATCTTTCTTGTCGACAGCGCTTATGACGTACGCAGTGTATATGTATGTATTCAGTGAACCACGTTGGCCACTGATATTATGATACTAAAATTTGACTTTGCAATCAAGCATATATTCTATTAAATGTACCCCCCCCCTGTAAATGTACCCCCCCTGTAAAATGAATGGCCCAAAAAAGCTTTTTCCGGGCCATATCCCTCTCCTTTCTCGTTATCCTATAATGCCCCAATAGGCTCTTTAAAGCCATCATATCGGTTTTAAAAACAGGGGCTTCCTTTCTTTTTGAGTAAAAAATTTAATTTTTCAGTTTGGTTTTTTTACAATTAGATTTAATGAATATACGTGGGGAAATTATGACATATAACCAACAAAGACAGACTGCGAGTCGGAAATCGGCTGAGTGCAGGCCGCCATCCTATGAAGAACTGTGTGCGCAGAACCAAAACCTGCGCCTGGAAATTGGCCGGCTGCAAGAAGCCCAGTTACGCAAGGACAATGCCGAGCTGCGCAGGGACAATGGAAAACTGACCGAGATATTTGAGTTC
>PUNP01000393.1 GCA_003551785.1 Candidatus Brocadiaceae bacterium
CCGTTTAAATACCACGACCGGCGGTACACCCGAGTTCCGGTCAGGAATCCCGACCCGATGATGCTCAAAAATGGTGTGCGGAGACACAGGGGCGGTTATTATTCCCCTATCAATAAAATTGTCGATGATGGGTAAAGCAGACCTTAGTGTCTGTTACGCGTTCGGCTCGGGGAACAGAGGACCAGCGACTAGCGACTAGTGGCCGAAAAGGCTAAACAGGTTCGTAGTGAGCCCTTTCAAGGGCTCCGGAGTCCGGAAATTGCTACGCGCTCCCCAGGACGCTTGAAAGCGTCCACTACGAGCCGGTTTTCGGCCGACCCCCTAGCGACAGGTTTTTTAACGTTCACAAAAATTATCTTCAATCCAGGTAACACATGTACGAAGCGACAGATAATTTGCCCGAATCCTGTGTGATAGTGATTTTCGGGGCCAGCGGTGACCTTACAGCAAGAAAAATCGTGCCGGCACTGTTCAACCTCACGGCCGAAGGACGCCTTCCGAGCCGTTTCCATTTAGTTGGCTACGCCCGCTCCGGTTTCTCTACCAAGTCCTTTCGACAACATATGAGGGTGAGCCTGGAACGCCATTCAAGGATTACTCCTCAAGAACATCCCGACGCCCTGGAGCGGCTGCTGGAGAATACGACATACTGCCGGGGCGACTACGATACCACATCGGATTTGACCGCACTCAGAAATGAACTCGACAGTTTAGAGGTGCATACCGGGCCTGCTCAGAACAGGTTATTTTATTTTGCCGTCCCGCCCGAAACGGCCTCTGGTTTGGTCGGCCGCCTTCAAGAGACGGCCCTTCTGGAGCGACGCACGCTGGCGGAAGCTGAAAACAAGGGCTTCCACCGCGTCGTGATGGAAAAACCGTTCGGGCATGATCTCGATTCCGCCTGCGCGCTCAACGCCGGGCTGTTGAAGGGGCTGGAAGAGAATCAGATATTTCGAATTGACCATTACCTCGGCAAAGAAACCGTGCAAAATATCATGGTTTTGCGCTTTGCCAACTCTATTTTTGAACCGGTATGGAACAGCCGGTATGTTAAAAACGTTCACATCACGGTAGCTGAATCGGACGGTGTGGGCAGTCGGGCAAAATATTTCGACTCCGCCGGTGCGCTGCGCGATGTGATGCAGAACCACGTCCTGCAACTGCTGGCGCTCTTTGCCATGGAACCGCCGACCAACATGAACGCCGCCTCCGTACGCTCGGAAAAAGCTAAGCTGCTCGGGGCTCTGTCACCGCTGTCTGACGAGGAATTGCGCTGCGCCGTGATTAGAGGACAGTATAGTGCGGGCAATGTCGGCGGTAAAAAAGCTGTGGCTTACAGGAGTGAAAAAGGGATTGCTCCGGATTCCCGCACGGAAACATTCGCGGCTATAAGGGCCTACATCAACAACTGGCGCTGGAGCGGTGTGCCTTTTTACCTGTCAACCGGCAAGAGGCTTGTGCGCAAACTCACCGAGGTCGCGATCGAATTTAAAGAAGTCCCCCACAACCTGTTCGCTCCCTTTGGCAGCGAAGATCCGGCTCCCAATATGCTCAAAATACACGTTCAGCCCGAGGAACGGATCGCCATGCGGATAACCAGTAAAAGCCCCGGACTGAAAATGAACCTCACGGCCGTCGATATGGAATTGCCCTACAGCTCGCGCTTCAGCAGCCAGTCACCGGAAGCTTACGAACGCCTGATACTGGACGCTATAGCCGGCGATCCTTCCCTTTTCACCGGCAGTGAGGAGATAAGGCTGGCGTGGGAATACGTTATGCCTGTCCTTGAATACTGGAACAATCAGCCCGAGCCGACGTTCCCCAATTATCAAGCCGGGAGCTGGGGTCCCATAGGAGGGAAAGACTTTTTCCGGGAAGATGTCTGCTACTCCGAGCTGAAAACAGAACAGTAACCGGCGGGTGTGGATTTTGTCCGGAGAGTAGTTTCACGACCAGACAGCACCTTCACGATCGGATACTGTTGGGGCGAATGGCTGTTCGCCAATCCTGCACACGACACTAAGAACTTTTTTTATCCCCTCACCGCAGGGGCGACCAGCCGGTCGCCCCTGCGGTGACGTCATAAAGTCGAACATCCCCCCATTCCACAAAACAACGACGTAATATAATATAAAAACTGGGAAAAATGTTGACATCGACAGGCTTTGCTATTACATTGGATAAATACAGGGATTAGTGAGGTATGTGGTTCTCCGTCATCTTTGCGGATGTTGAGATTGCGCAAAGGAATCGTATATCCTCAGTGAACCACGCATCGTATTCCGAGAAGAACCACAGATGGACACTGATAAACACAGATAACAAACCAAGGAAAAAGTTTTTCACATCTGTGTTCATTTGTCGTTAAAGCGTATTTATGGGTATAGATAATTGTTGATGGCGAAAAATACGGACACTACTGGAATTATTATCGGTTATTTAAGGGGCACACAAATTGCCACCGGTTTTATGTTAAATTTAAAATATCCCAGGCTTCAGTGTAAACGCGTTTCCCTTTAATAGAGCAGCAACTACGCGGATGAACACAGATGAAAACCGAGAAGAAGAGCTTTTAGTGAATTAAAAAGCTGGTTACAGAAGGGCAGCAACCTTTAAGTCCTACAGCCTTATCCGTGTTAATCCGTGTTCATCTGTGGTTCTATTGCTTATAATGCTGAATAACGGGGTTCACTGAATATCTACAAGGAATCGTAATCACTTATAGTAAAAGCAGATATCAGTTGCTGGTTGCTGGTTGTTAGTTGCAGGTATGTTGCAGAATTGTCTTTTTTTTACCAGCAACCAACAACCAGAAACAAGCAACTCTGTTCGCGATGATCTTTAATGCCAAAACCTTTTTGATCATTAAAACATCCGCAAAGTTGAAGGACCGCCAGGTATGTTTCGAGAAAGAAGACTTTTTTTAACAGGAGGCTTATTGATATGAAAATGTATTCCGGTGTCGTCAAAGTGCTGGTGGTTTTTCTGTTTTTCACTTTAGCCTGCAACGCACAAGGCCGCTGGGGAGATGGGGAATCGCGACAATTTAACACTGAGTACCAGCGGATAAACGTCGTGCGGATAGTGGATGGTTTGGAGCACCCATGGTCGCTTGCCTTTATACCTGACGGGGGAAAACTTATTACTGAACGCCCCGGTCGTTTGTATTTAGTTCAAGAAGGCGAACGAACGCGCATCTCCGGACTGCCCGATATTTATGCCGCGGGACAGGGAGGGCTGCTGGACGTCTCGCTTCACCCGCAATATGAGGAGAGCGGGTGGATTTATCTGACTTATTCGCAACCTGACGGTGAAGGCAACACCGCCCTTGCCCTCGCCCGTGCTCGGATCGACGGGGAGCAGCTCGTCGATACCGAACAGTTGTTCGTGCAGAACCGCTATTCAAGCCCGGGACGACACTACGGATCGCGAATAGCATGGCTGAGCGACGGC
>PUNP01000051.1 GCA_003551785.1 Candidatus Brocadiaceae bacterium
CAGCGAACAAAACACAAGAGTCTCCGCAGGAGACGGCACGTTTTAAGCTTAACCCGGACAAGCCGGAATGGGGGATGAGGAATCAGAACTCTTGGCTTTCATTGTTTTTATATGTATATTCGATATGTTGCGCCCTTTCAGGGCGCGACTTTGTGCGTGTTTCGTTTTCCCAGGGTTTCACCCTGGGCTGGTATGTTACGCCTGCCTGCTGCAGGCAGGCCTTTTCAAGGCGATGTGGATTTATGTTTTATTATCTTACAAAAATAGAATCAAAAACAAAGCCTCTCAACTCGTAAAAGTGTACGCCGATTGAAAGTTATCAAAAGCGGCTTAAACAGGGATGATTTGACAATGCTGCTTACCCAAACCTTTCCTCTCCGCACAATCCAGCTGATCCTGAAACGATACTCCATGCAGGTCACGGAAAACATCTCTGCCTGCTTTTTCAAGAATCAGATCGTATGACGCCCTGTCTATCGCAAGTATGTCTCCCCCGGCAAAAACACCTATATCATCTATAACCGGCTCCATCGGATGGTTCTCACAGTCGCAGCCTTTCGCCATCCTCTTCAGCAGGTTAACATAATAAACATTTTCGGCTTTTGACAACACATGAACGCAAGCTTCTGCAATCACGGACAAAAAATCGTCTTGGGAATGCATCTCACCTTTGGTCTTTTTAGTCACACAACCAATGCCGACATTCTTAATTGCAGCACCTATACCCGTCATCATATGCCCTTTAACATGGGTCAATACCAGCATTGACTTGTCGACGATATCTTCAGCTATCTCAAATTGCACCGACCCGCCGACGCCAACATTCTCTCCGTCCCCGACCGTTATGGGACATCCGACAGCTTCCGCCGAAAACCCATTCTCTTCCGCCACCTCTAAATGGCCTTCAATGCTCGCTTTTCTGCCACCGTAGGAGACAGTTGTATCAAATAAAAACGGTCGGCAGTTCTTTTTTTTCAACAACCTGACAAAAGGCTCCACCTCGCGCGGCCTTAAATGATTCGGATTCTTTGGCTCGCCCATGTGTAATTTCACCACAACGTCTTCGTTTTGAAATGGCATTCTCCCGGCCGCTCTTTCCACAAATTCTTCACTTATTTCTTCTGAAAAAAGGATTTCTGTCATTTTTATCTCCTCATTTATAACCCATATAACTCAATTCTAACATGTACTAAATTCTAAAGAGGCAACACCAAATGCGGTAAATATTCAGTGAACCCCTTCAGGGGTTCCTGGATTTTCGGTGGCAACGCCTTGCTATTACCGGTATCAAGGAAAAAGACAGGTGTTGAGCATGTAAGTATATGGAATCCATGAAGGGTTCACTACAAACCTTACACCTGATTTTTCATGTATAATTATAAAACGCACGTTGTTCACTAAACACTTACGTTTCAGTTTATATCACCTGCAATAGTATGTCAAATACGGACAGTAAAAATGTCATGCTGAGATTCAGAAAATGCCCGCCCACATATTTACACTTGCATCGTCTTACTTTTTAATGTATAATAATCAAAGTATCGGTACTGCACGCTGCAGTCAGGTCTCTGCAGGGAGATGCATCACTGTGAACTCGGGGCCCGCGCTTTAGGCGCTTAAGTGCCGCACATCGACAACAAATTGTCGATGTACTCAAAAAGTTGATTTTTTCGTATGTCTTTAGTCTTTTGCCTTTGTCTTTTTAGTAATTCATTTTCAAGTTCTTTCTTGAAAAAGAATTAGTTCACTGGAATTTTACCAGGCGCTTTTTTATATTACCGTCTTAGCAGCGGATCCGGTTAAAAAAATGAAATTTATAAAATATATCGCAGCTTTCCTCATTCTTTTAGCGGGCGTCCTTGTAATAAGCTTTGGGAACTGCGTCCCCCGTGACAGAATGGACCTGCGTGAGGAGCAAGGCATGGACCATGGTGTGGGCCACGATGCAGAGATTTCCGAAGAAGAAGATTTGGATGTAGATAATGATGTGCCCACAGAAACCGACCATCCTGAAGCTAAAGAAAATGCCCACCCCGCCCTTCTGTCAGATGCCGGAGAGGAAAGGATAGATGCCGAACCGCCCGAAAACCTCCCCCCCGCCCTTAGATGGCGCACCGCAGAACTTAATCAAACACTGCTGCGTAAAGGCGAAGTCAAAGAAGGCGACGAAATAACGCTCGCCCTCTTCCCCGACGCCGAGTACGACGCGGAAATCGACCGGATAACAGAAGACGTCAACGCCACCCTCTCTTTGAGAGGAAGAATAAAAGGTTATCAGTTCGGTTATGCCATCATAACAACATCAGCCGACGGACAGACCGTGGTGAATGTAAGAATCCCCGAAAAAAACGAGATGTTCCGCATAATGAGCACCGCGGGTAGAGAAAAATACTATGTAATAGAGGTGGACAGGGAAAAACTGGATATACTCCCGCCTGCCGAACCGCTTATACCACCGGATAATGATTGATTTAATGTTTACGGAGAAACAAATGAATTATAACATGGCTGAAAGGAAGGGAAAAGGATGGATCGGGAACGAGCAAAACAACAGCGGGTATGACGGAAAAAATAAAAGCCGAAGCCTGTCCATCCTGCATGGCAAAGGGAAAATGAGATGCAGTGTCATGGCCGCAGCTGCATTGCTGATATTCCTTTTGTCACTTGGGTCCGGCGTGATTATGGCGGATAATGCCCTCGGCCCCGATGACCCGGCGCAGATCGACGTCATGATCGTTTATACTCCGGCGGCACGCCAGAGGGCGGACGATAACGACGGCGGCATAAACAACACTATCAGCCAGGCCATGCAATTGGCTCAGCTTGCCCTTGATAACAGCGATACAAATACTACGGTTAATCTCGTCCATTCAGAAGAAATCAGCTATCAGGAACATGACGATGGAAACGACGCCCAAACTGATTTGGAAAGGTTAACCGACGGTGAGCACGGGCTGGATGCCGTACACGATTTGCGCGATCAGCATTATGCCGACCTGGTCGCGCTTTTTGCCGAAATAGAGGGTGTCGGGGGATACGGATGGCTACTTGAAGATCCCGACGGCACACCAACCCATGGCTACAGCATCTCACGCGTGCAACAGGTTTCTCTTGATTTTACCCATATACACGAGATGGGCCATAACATGGGGCTGCACCATCATAAGGAACAGGATACCAGTCCGGGACCCGGCCTTTTCTCTTATTCCGCAGGCTGGCGCTGGGATGGCGATGACGGAAACAAATATAATTCCATAATGACTTATGGAAGCAGCGACGAATTCGACGACGGAGAAGACTCCCGAACAGTGGCCCATATTTCCAACCCGAACATCGATGACCGAGGAGCGCCTACAGGCCATGAAGACGATGGTGATAATGCCCGCACCGTGCGCGAAATCAAACACGTTATCGCCGCTTACAGGACCGACGATACCGACGACCCCGACG
>PUNP01000417.1 GCA_003551785.1 Candidatus Brocadiaceae bacterium
ATCTATCGGTCAAATCATAAACATATTCAACAATAGCAAAAACAAAACTCTTAAGATCGTCTGCCTCTTCGCGCGAAATAGTTACATCTGTCGGATGCGCTGCAAGATTGCGAAAGGTATGTAACTCCTGACTCCAACTAAACAACTTTTCATCAATTAAACCATTGTCTTTCAATTGATGAATTCCTTGAGCAAGCATGATGGGTTTTTTAGAGGAGGATGAATTTTTCTGATCTATTGAATCTTGGAGATTGGTCTCAAGTAAATCACGACAAATGGCTTCAAGTGCGCGACCAAACATGACAGATGCCGCCACGTTGGAGTTTACTTGTAAACATCTAAGCCCCTCTTTAATTGAAACAGAAACTGTCTTGGGTATTCTTGCACTTGTAAAAGTCTTTGGCGGATCGGGGTAAACTCTAATAATATCCGACCACTCGTCCTCACGCGCATCATAACCTTTGATTGCAACCTGTCTTGATTCACCTACCAAGATAGAAGAACACTGTGGACATTTACCAAGAGCTATGCTTTTCCCGTAGCACTCCCCCCGATCTGGATCAATGAACCCCCCATTAGTAATACGTCCCTTCTCCTCTGCTGCAACTTTTGCTTTGCATTGGGGACAATCAACTATAAAGGTCGGCTTACGATTTTCAAACATTTATCAGCATCTCCCATTATAAAGAAAAAGTCATTACAATCAAAAAAACTTTAGGAACTTAAATAGCTATAATAAAGTCTTATTCTAAATCAACTTGCCACTCTTTTGCAAAAACGTTTTTGAACTTTTGTGACATGTCTATCAGCCACAGAAAGGCGTCTTCCCAGGTCGATTCGTCTTCAAGCCGAAACAGATGGACCGCCCGGATTCGGCTCGTTTTTTTCTCTGGTAATTCCATCCATTGCAGGGATTCTGTAACGTCCAGTTCAGCCTCTATCCGGTCCTTGCAATTGCGAAAAGCGTTATAAAGTTCCAGGGAATCGGGGATGTAAAGCTCACACCTCACTCTGTCATTTTGTGAGTCCGTAATAAGCCTGACAAACCTATCACTCCGTCCGATTGAAATGTCATACCAGTGCTGAGCGCGAGGGGTTCTGAGCTTCATTTCAGGATGATTGGTTTCCGCGTATTCTTTCAGTTGCTGCCAGAACTCTAATTGCTTTAGCTTGGTATCCGACAAATTATCGTCTTGACCGCTTTTGCGAACAGATCGCTTCCATTCGTTGGGGCGGCAGATCACGTTGAATTTGAGGGCAGGCGGTGAATTTTCTATCTGCCACAGCTCTGCACGTACAATGAAAAGGTTAATGTGTTCATCCGTCTGTTCATTGAGCCAGTCCACGGCCTGACGGTGTTCTTCCCTTACCTGCCGCACTATCCAGATGACAAACTCCGCTTCAAGGCCGGCGGCATAGGTAATGAGCTGCCCGAGATGTGTATGGTCGGTCGTTTCAAGCTGATTTTCAATAATTATTTTCTTGCCGGTGCTTTCTTCTTCCGCCAATATATCGACGTTATACCGTCCAACACTTGCCTCCGCCTGAGTGACCTGAATTTCGATTCCGACTTCATCGGCGAGCAAGGCAATGTTTTCCGGCTGGGCAAGCCAGGGGGTGAAATCCAACGCCTCATGTTTCCAGTAGTTACGCAGGTCTATACGTTTTAGTGTGCCAAGTTCCATGATATTTTCCCATTAAATACAACACAATAATTGTTTAATACGGAACCCCTTCCAAGCCGATTAGGGACTTTGAATTAAAATATGTTAACACTAACTGATCACCCAACAATATATTTTTACTCGATATGAGGATTGATGTATTCCTCTAAAAAGACATTTTTTTTATCACTCCAGAATATCCTCAACTCTTTATCCTGTGAAATTACATACGCAATCGTGCTTGGAATTGCCTTACAAAGATAATAAGCAGAACGATGGCGTGTGCCGAAACGACTCATTATATGTTCTTCGCTTTGTGTTTCTTGATTCTCACGTGGTTGGAAGCTTCGATCACTATTCTTAGCATCTTTTTCTGCTTGAATTTTACCCCCATAGCCATTAAGCTCAAGTTTTCGGTTCATTACCACACATCCGTCAACGGTAGTCAAATTCCCAATGAAATGGGCTATATCGAAAAGCCGTCTACGATAAGTCTCGATTAAAGTAACCTTTTTGGGTTCTCTATCAGGCTCTGCAGAGGGGGAACAGCGTAATAATAGGTATTTATTGATTTCACCAAAAAACGATAGCGGCGAAACACGATGCTTTATGTCAACAATATCCGTATTGGGATCACGAAGTATAATGATTGCGCCTCCATGCCCTTGGCGAATAGCCGTGATAATTGCCGTAGTCCAAATTGGTGAAACAACAGTATTCCATGCATAAGTGTGTTGTTTTTCATCGATGTTTGGGCAACGTCTTTGACAATTTTTCAGCGATGATTTTCGCAATTGTTCCAACCAGTCGTGCGAAAGCTCCTCCTGAACATTATAAATGGAACGGTTACTGCGCAGAACCCCACCCCATATTTGCATGTCTTGGTTGATTTCCTGAACTCTCAATCGTCCCGGTCCATGAACAATAACTTTCAAACCGTATGCTGTTTCCTTTCCGGGTAACAGAACATATTTTGCTAAATTAACAAACCCAACTGCATATAGCTTTTCATCTTTTTCTTCTACATGAATAGCCCAATCTCCAGCGTCAGGAAGCGTCATTGCAAATTCAGCAAGCTGCCCCGGTTCTTGCAACAGTAAAGGGTTATCGAACCGTGTGAATTCGAAAACATCACCTATCTCAGCATAAGAACGAACGAATAAAGTGAAATGCGGAAATCTTTCCTCATCTGGGATACAACTTGCGAAATAAGCCAACTCCATTAGTTTCTCAATATTACCTGAAGTAATTGAGGCTAAAGATTTTGTGGCTTCTGTTGTTCCATTGCGTTTAGCAGCCTCTGCAAACCACTCTCGCCAACTAATAAGTGCTTCCCCCAGTTCCTTATGCCCGCATAAACCATCAAAGGTTGGCATTTTCCACTCTGTCATTTAATGCTCTCCTTTTTGGAAAAATACAAGAATTTATCATCTGATTACGGTGTTTTTTTTGTGCCAAGTAAACTTTAACTCTGTTTTTTTTGGTTGCATAAATGAAATTATCCTCAACTAGAAAAAAATATCATAGCCAATTCATCTTGACTATTTTCTCCTCACCCCCCGGATAAAGTGTATCTATCTCGTTTTGGATTTCGATGGTGCGGGCGAGGGCCGTTACTATCTGGCAGTAGGTGCGGATGTCTTCGAGTTCGAGGCGGCGCTCTTTCCTGTCTTTCAGCCATTTGTGGCAGACCTGATAGCCGCCAATCTGGTATTCCCATATCTCTGGCGGTACCGGTTCAAAATATTGCGTTTTGTTGATATAGACGCGCTGCTCGTC
>PUNP01000201.1 GCA_003551785.1 Candidatus Brocadiaceae bacterium
CACCGTTCTTAGAAACAGATTTTTGAATCATAATATCGAAGAGATTCTTGGCGGGCTCGGGGCCGAGGTGTTTAATTTCTTCCTTCTGGGCGAAGAGATGAAAAACATCTTCGGTATAGGGATGTGGGGCCGGCATTCGAGATGGACGCTAAAAAGGCTTGCCGCGCCTTATCTGAAGTCGCTGGTGGGCGGGCACGCTCTGGATTCGGTGGCGAATGCTATAAGGTGTGCACGGGGCGGCTACGACGGTGTAGTGCATGTATGTCCGACAGGCTGCATGCCGGAAATAAGCGTTCGGCCCATATTGCGCAAAATCAGCACGGATATGGACCTGCCCGTGTTAGAGTGTTCTTTTGACGAACATACCAGCCACCTTGGCGTCATCACGCGCCTTGAGGCGTTTGTGGATATACTTAATGCGAGGAGGACGAGAGGCAACCAAACATGGAAAAACAGGGTTATCTCGGTATAGACGTGGGTTCGATCAGCACCAATCTGGTTATGATATCGGAAGATGGGGGGGTGCTTTTTCAGGCTTATACAAGGGTGGACGGGGATCCGATAGAATCGATTCAAAAAGCGTTGTCTGCGATGCGGGATGTCCTGCCGGAGGGCTTCAGGGTTTGCGGCGCAGGTGTTACCGGCAGCGCGAGATATCTGATAGGCGGGGTGATAGGGGCGGATGTCGTCAAGAATGAGATCAGCGCACATGCACGCGCCGCCATACATCTCCACCCGGATGTTAAGACCATCTTTGAGATAGGCGGACAGGACAGCAAAGTCACTGTAGTAAGAGACGGCGTGGTGGTTGATTTTGCCATGAACCTTGTCTGTGCGGCCGGAACCGGCAGTTTTCTGGATTCGCAGGCAAAGAGACTGAATATTTCGATAGAGGAGCTGGGAGAAAAGGCGTTGCTATCCGACACCCCAACTGCTATAGCCGGCCGCTGCACGGTATTTGCGGAGTCCGACATGATTCACAAACAGCAGGCAGGTCATCGGCAGGAAGATATTATTATGGGGCTTTGCCATGCCATGGTTCGTAATTTTCTGAACAATGTCTGCACAGGCAAGGATATCGAGTCGCCGGTAGTTCTTCAGGGCGGCATAAGCGCAAATAAGGGTATAAGGCGTGCGTTTGAATCCATGCTGGGCAGCAGGCCCATAGTGCCACGTTACAATATGGTTATGGGTGCTTACGGTGCGGCTCTTATCGCCTCTGATGCCGGGGTAAGGCGTACATCATATCGTGGATATGAAGTCTGTGATCTCAGAATAATAACAAGCAGTTTTATCTGTAGTGACTGTGAGAACAGATGTGAGATAGTGGAGGTCTCGGATCGAAGGGAGGCACTGGCGCGAAGCGGCGGACGATGCAGGAAGTGGGAGGGCAGGGTTACAAAACCAGGGCCGCCGGGTTAAAGCGAGGCGATTTTTTTGGAGCTTTGACTTTTTGCGCGTTTTCGAAAATCGTATATACCCACATCTCCAAACCTTCACATATCGCCTCCATGGCGGCTATCTGACTTTACTTCAATGGTTTAGCGGTCTTCGCTGTAATGTCAAGATTATGCACAATTACCCACATTTATGCATTAGTTGTTAGCAAATTGTTAGCAATTAAAAAGGGTCTTCATAAAAATCTGTGGGTAAAAGTGGAGAATATACTGGAATAAGTTTTCCAAGAAACGGCGGATTTTTTTAGGCATGGGAGGTGTCGATAAATGACTTTTGAAGAGGCTGTTTGATATGTTTTGCGATATCCCTTAAAGTACATGTAGGTTAGATCGGTCAGTCTTGAGACTCTATCGGCGCGTATGCCTGACAGAGTCTTTTTCTTAACATAGGAGGCACAAATGGCAGAAGCACAAGAAGGCGATAAGGTAAAAGTGCATTATAAGGGTATGCTTGAGGACGGCAAGGTCTTTGACGAATCCAGGTCCGGGGACCGTGACCCCCTGGAATTCACCATTGGAGAGGGGAAAATCATTCCCGGTTTCGAAGAGGCAGTGAAAGGCATGAGCCCCGGTGAAACATCCAGGGAAAAAATCTCTTGTCAGGAGGCATATGGACAGCGTCGTGAAGACCTTGTGGTTAATCTTGATCGCAGTGAGTTGCCCGACGATCTTGATCCCGAACCGGGACAACAGTTACAAATGAAACAAAAAGATGGCAGGCAGTTAAACGTAATCGTAACCGATACCGATGATTCCACAGTCACAGTTGACGCTAATCATCCTTTAGCCGACCATGACCTGGAATTCGATATCGAACTGGTGGGGATAGCGTAACTTCCCACCTGCTTGAAGGTCAAACTTTAATTCAGAAGGTGAGGTTTTATGATTTACCGGAAGCAGGAATATAGTCAGGAAGACCGTGAAGACAGCAGGTTTCAGGTTAAACAGATCGAGATGCTGGAGCCGATCGATTCAGGGGAAGAGGAGAGCAGGTTTGTGGGGCATGTGAATCTAATGGTGCAGACTCCAATGGGAAATCAGCAATTACCGGTGTCTTTCGAGATAGAAGCCGACGATCTTGAAGACGCCTTTGACAAATTTGCAGCACATGCTAATCCACAGGTCGAACAGGCTCGCCAGCAGGTTGAAGCAGAGGTGCAGAAGCTGCGGAAACAAAGTCCCGGGGACTCCGGTCGTATAGTTAGGCCCGGCGATATGGACATGAAAAATCAAGGCAATGTTATCGATTTTGACCAGCAAAAATGATAGCTGCCCTGCGGCTTTTCTATTGGGTAGTGATATTTGTTTGAAATCAACAGAAATCTTTTGCGGGAAATCTTTTTATGCAGATAACAAGCTCCGCTTTCAAAGACAGAGAAGCCATCCCGATGAATTATACGGCGGACGGGGAGGACATTTCGCCCCCGCTTTCTATCCGGGATGTTCCGGAAGGGACTAAATCTCTCGCTCTTATTGTTGATGATCCCGATGCTCCGATGGGAACGTGGGACCACTGGATTGTGTTCAATATTCCTTCTGATACAATAGAGATAGCGGAAGGGTCTGCTCCAGAAGGGATAAGGGGCATGAATGATTTCGGGAAATTGGAATATGGAGGCCCCGCTCCTCCTTCCGGGACTCACAGATATAAATTCAAAATATATGCTCTTGACACCACGCTTGGGCTTTCGGAAGGGGCAAGCAAAAAAGAACTGGAAAAGGCCATGAAAGGTCATATCCTGGATAGTGATGTACTGACGGGCAACTATTCCAGATAAAGCGTTTAAAAAACTATATCCAGAACTTCATGCATTAAAATTTGACATCTGCCAGGTATACCTAAATCGTACTCTGCAGTTTTGCTGTGAATAAATAAAATAAGAAGCTTTGACAGTAAACAAGAGATAAAAATGAAATATGTTAACTTGGGAAAAACAGAGCTGAAAGTCTCGCGCTTGGGTTTCGGTTGTATTAAATTCAAAAA
>PUNP01000283.1 GCA_003551785.1 Candidatus Brocadiaceae bacterium
CCGGTCAAAGTATGTATTCATACGGTCTCCTGGACCCCGATGGGGTTCCGAGATGGCGCTATGACGAATTACAGAATACTTGCCGTAACTTATTGAATTTTGAAAATGAATGGAACAGAGAGCTTCCGCCCGCTGATGTCGCTGTTTATCTCGATTTTGAATCGGGATGGGCGCTAAAAACTTCCGGACTCAATGCCGCCCCCGATTATTTTGAGCATGTAGCCTCCCTCTATAAAGCATTGAGAAAAAACGGCTTGAATGTTGACTTCGTCTCCAATGAATCGCCATTCGAAAACTACCCACTGCTGATAGTCCCCATGCCGTTCATTGCCAACCATAAGGCAATGTCATGCATAGATTTGTATGCTCGAAGAGGTGGTACATTGTTAGTTACTGCGCCGGCAGCCTACGTTTCTTCCAACAATACGAATAATGTCCAGCGCCCACCCGGTGCATTGACATCACTTTTGGGCGTCGAAGTAAAGGAATATGACAGCCAGGCAAAGAAAGGGAACAGGGTGGAATTTTCCGACGGCGTATGTACCTCTGCTGAACACTTCTATTCCATTATTGAAACTAAAGGTGCCGATGTTATTGCAGAATACAAAGGTGGTTGTTATGAAGGTGCGGCCGCTATGACCGCTTCAAAAGCCGAACAGGGCAAGGCGATGTATCTTGCTGCGGAATTGGACGCCGAGGGGGTAGAGAAGGCAATGCAAATTGCCCTCCAATATGCAGGTGTTGAATTTCCCCCCTTTAACTTCCCAACTGAAGTTGAAATTATCAGAATGAATTCAAACGATGACGCCTCATCGTTGTTCTTCGTTCTGAACCATTCCGAGGAAGCTGTAGAATTGACTATCGACGACAGATTGGAAGCCCGGGATTTGTTCACGGATGATAAAAGAGATATCAAAGGAGCCTTGAATCTGACCCCATTTCAGACATCATTAATTGAAATCCGATTTTCTGGAGCTGCCGACAAAACTTAAAGCTTTATAATTGATGCATAAAAAATTTGTATTACAATCTTTTATATTAAATATTTTCGTAGATTTATGAAATATGGGCTAAACCACGGAGAAATGGTTTACAAAAAATGTCAAAAGCAAAATGCTGTATCATAACGCCACGGGGAGAAGGAGGAATTGGCGTCATTTCGCTCTATGGTGAAGGTTCCTCAAACGTCTTGAAAAATGTTTTTCACGGAACCAAAAAAAAAACGGAAAACATCACCCCGGGCACCATAGCGCACGGCCGCATCGTTCAGGATGGACAAACAGTTGATGAAGTCCTCGTAGCCAGGATCACATGCGAACAAGGATTGCTGGGAATTGAGTCATATGAAATCAATTGCCACGGAGGCGCTGTCGCTGTTACGTCCGTGGTTGAATGCCTGTGCGAAAACGGCGCCGAACTGACTTCCTGGCAGCAGGTGGTATCGGGCGAGCAAGTAAAGCACGACCCGCTTTCTCCCGATTCCATCCGTAAGGCGGCTTTGGCTAAACTGCCGGATGCCGAGACCCGCCCCGCCGCACTTATGCTGCTCGCCCAACTCAACGGGGCATTAAACAGAGAAATGAAATCTGTTCAAGGACTGTTAGATTCAAACAAAATAACCGAAGCCGAGGCTCGAGTCGCCGTGTTGCTGGATACCGCTTCAGAAGCCATCGCTATGCTCAAACCCGCAAAAGTCATGCTGTTAGGCCCGCCCAATGCCGGAAAATCGACACTGCTCAACACCCTCCTGCGCCAGGAACGCGTCATCGTCCATCCAACACCGGGCACTACACGAGATGTCGTCAAGGACAGAGTCGCAGTAAAGGGTGTCCCCTTCGACCTTATGGACACCGCCGGTGTGCATGAGGGACAGGATGAATTGGAATCGGTGGCGATCCGAAAAACTTTAAAGTTCATCGACGAAGCCGATGTGCTTTTTTTTATTTTCGATGTGCACAACCCGAATATCCGTCCCTTATATAAAAAAATTAGTCACCGCATCCCACAAAAAAGAGTTTTATTTTTAGCCAACAAATCTGATTTAACCGGCAATCAGCCCATCCCTCTGCCGGATGAACTGAATTCCGAACATGTAGTTGAAGTTTCAGCAAAAGGTAAAACGGGTATTGAGCAACTGGAGAACTTCCTGCTCGCCCCCTATGCCGAAGTGCTGGAGCGTATTGTAACAGGGGCGCCACTGCTATTTACCCCGTGCCAATACGAATCTTTGCACCAGCTTACTGTCGAATATCGGTTGTCAGTTTGAAATTGGGAGCGTAAGGATTTCCCCGCACTTTTGCTAATGCTCGGATTAATTGTCATCTTCAAGTTTCTTGACAATAATTTTATCAGCCATCCCCCGCCCCATCGCCGTTTGGCGTCTATCAACAGAAACAAGAACTGGCCCGCCTAAAAGCTGTGAGCTGACTCTCGATATAACTTTACCCTTGCGGATGCCTAACCCTTCAAGACGTCTCATCATACCCTCTCCGCAATTGAAATTTACAACTTCGGCTTTTTCTCCTTTTTTTAAATCCACCAGACTGATCGCCACTGCTCTAACCTCCTGCTAATCGAAAATCATCATGTAAAAAACAACTTGTTGGTGAACCCCAACACGGAAAGTAAAAAAAGGTTTTACTTTGACATTTGGGGTTATCGTGCACATCAAACTTTATTTGTCAAAAAGTCTTTGAAATTTTCAAGCCATCCCGAGCTTTTCTCCGATGTTTCCTCGACGAATTCAAGAAAATCAGCCAGTCTCTCTGAAACCTCCTGATCCAGAGCATGTTCCATACGACAGGCATTATCATCCGCCGTTTTTACATCGAGCAGCAAAATTGACGTCATAAACCGCCGGATAAGGCGGTGCTTTCTGTTGATTTCCTCAGCTGTTTTCCGTCCCGTTTCGGTAACCGTAGCCGCCTGGTAAGGCTGATAATTTACAAAATCCTTGTCACATAAACTTTGAAGGGCCGAGGAGACTGTCGATTTATGCACCCCTACAGTATCAGCTATGTCCTGCACATGTGCATGTCCCTCTTTACCTTCAAGCTTCCAAACCGCCTCAAGGTAATCTTCCAATTTACCGCTTAATTTGATTTTACTCATTTCCCATCTCACATTATAAAACAAGTTTGCATTCTCTAACAATTATAACTTTTCCCTGTGTCAGTGTCAAATACAATCGAAATAAGCAGTCATTACTTCCACGGGGGCAAGCCCCGTGGGGAGTTGTTTTTGGAGTCAAAAAAGTTCTGGCAGTCCGTCATAACCTGCATATTTCACGCGTTTTCAGTGGTGCATATGAGGCAAATGTTAAACGCCGCTGTATTCGTATACTGCAAGTGCAGACTTTTGCCGCAGATGCGCCACTGAGAACGCGCCCGCAGGGTAAAACGCAGTTTAAGGCCTCGCTGGTACACACTGTAAATCTTGAAA
>PUNP01000063.1 GCA_003551785.1 Candidatus Brocadiaceae bacterium
TCATCTGTTCAAGAATACCTGACATCGCGCTGTGAGTCTTTTTGGTGAAATTTCGAGCATTTACCGTGCTGTTTTTGTGTTGTTCCATTCTTTCTCCTGAAATTGATCATCGGATATTTGATATTCATTCGACGGCGCCTTTCATTGTTCCATCCAATATTTATTTCGCTTTGCAAAAAAAACACGCTATTTCGTACTGAGGCGCTTAACCAGACCGATAGCGCCGTCTGCAAGCATATCCCCTGCTTCTGGTGACAGCCGGCTGGAGCCGCAGAAGGTGGTTTCATATCCGCCGCGTCGGAAAGCCTCCCTGGTCGGGACATAGCCAACCATACCGTTTGCCTGGCCGACTATCCATGCCCGCTTTGGAAAAACCTCTTCTTTTATCCTCAATCCATGTTCGACAAAATATTCAGCCGGAATAGCAACCCAGACATGTTCTCCCATGTTGACCACCTGAATTTCCGCCGGATTGCTTTGTCGTTGTTTTATCTTTTCACATACTCCGGGGATTTCACGTTCGTATATTGCTGTGTCGACGAAACGCTGGGCGCCACGCACCGTTCCATCTTTTTCTTCGGCAGTCACCTCCCGATAGGGGAGGTGGAGCGTTTGAACAGCTGAACTGATGGATAATTCCTGCTGCCAGTCTAATTCCGAAAGCAATATAGTCACGCGGTCGGCCAGACGTCCGCCGACCGTCTCTTTTGAATACGCGATGCGGTTCATAAAATCATGGTGAATAATGTTGCCGGACGCACCGTTCATGTAGAGCGTGACCGGACAGCCGCGTTCTTTCATTACAGAGGCCATAACGCCGGGGTAACCGGCGGAGAAAACTTCTTCCCCGCCGTGATGCGTGGGATGGCAAGTGAAGTTGACCATGCAGCCAAGAATATCGCCGTTCGTGTTCTTCACCGCCAGCAGCCCGACCGCCGGGTCGGCCGGGCCTTCCAGGCACAAGGCTTCCGGTGACATATGCTGCTGAGTCTTCACCGTGCCGTCGCGCATGATCATGCGGCGATTGAAGGCCAGCCCGGTTTCAATACCTGAACCCAATCCGATCCGGCATTGTTCGCGATTGTTTAATGCCTCGCCAAAGGCTGAAATACACTTTTCAATCAGGTCGGAGGTATAGGTTTCATCTCTGGGAACATCTCCGGTGTTGGAAACCGCCGGGCCGGCGTGGTTGTGGGTTGCCGAAATCATGATGTTCTCGCCCGGGAATCCATAACGGTCTTGTATAAGCTCCCTGATGTGATTGACCATGGTCCACCTGACGCTCAGCAGGTCGAGTTGGATAAAACCGGTCTGGCTGAATGCTGCATCAAAAACGGCGATACGGGCGAACAGGGGGTCGATAACTTTCTCCCCGACAATTACCTTCTTCCAGCCAATCTTCAGTGTGCCCAGGGGCGGAGTTATGTCGATTTCTGCAAATCCGGCTTCCATGTGTATATTCTCTTATTTCTATATTTCGGTTTCTACCTGACGCAGATACTCTACGGCGCGCCTTGTTGCTTCAAAAGGATCATATTTATCGTTTTCGTATTCGATGTTGATATGACCCTCGTATCCGGCCTCTTTCATGGCTATCAGGCACGAGCGGTTATCGATGTCGCCTTCGCCAATCAGCGCTGAACGATAAAATCGGCCGTCGAGCATGGGCCTGTAGCCATCTTGGGGTTTCTCAGAGATGACCCAGTCTTTAAAGTGGGCGTGTACGACGTTATCGGCGCATCGGCTAAACGATTCGGCAGGATTTTCCCCAGAGCCGGCGTTTCCGCTGTCGAAGGTTAATTTCAGTTCCGGTATTTCATTTTTGGCTTCCAGAAAATCATCTGCCAGCACGAAAGGGCTCCTGTCGCCTGGAAAGTTTTCAATCGTAAGTGTCAGACCGGCATCGGCTGCAAGAGGGACAACACTTTTCAGACCTTTTATCCATCGTTGTCGGAGCTTGTTACGATCCATGTCCTGTCCGGGAGTCGGGATCATGATCACCGGTGCACCCAGGGTGACGGCCGCCTCGATTCCTTTTTTGCATTCGTCCAGGGCCTTGCTTTGTTCCTCAGGGGCGTCAGAAGACAGCCCGCCGGCAAAAAATGTGTGGCAAACCACATCAACACCAAAGCCATCTGTCATTTTTTTCAGCTCGGACGGTTCATGGCCATGCAGGCGAACAAAATCTATGCCGTCCATATGCTCGGCGGTGAACCGGAGCATTTTTTCCAGATCAAAATGTTTTTCCTGTCGCGAAAAAGTGTAACTCATTGTCGAATATTTCATTTTTTTCTCCTGTATTAGAGTTTTTCTGTGATTTGACACAGTCTTTTGAAGCTGACAGCCGCGCTTTCAACAGGGCTGTCAGCTGCATCGGGTTGGGTCTGCTCGTATACCAGCCATTCAGTGCCGGCTTTATTTGCCTCTCGGACGATGCCTTCTAAATCAACGACACCGTTGCCGAGTTCAGTAAACGTCTTATTTTCCTTCACATCCCTCACATGTATTCTTGGCAGCCGTCCGGAACAGCGGCGGATATACTCGACAGGATCGGCTCCGGCCAAAGCGATAAAACCGATATCCAGCTCCGCCTGAACAATCCCGGAGTCTGTTGAATCGAGCATAATGTCCAGAGCTCTTTTTTCGCCGATATGCTCGAGTTCCTGCTGGTGATTGTGGTATAAGAGCGTCATGCCTTCGGATGCTGCGACGACGGCGGCATTTTTTATTATCTCTATTGCAGCAGGCCACTGTTTTTCGCTTACCATATTTTGCAGTCCGCTGGTGATAAAGGGGCTTTCCAGGGATTTTGCGTACAAATAGGCCTCGCTCGACGGTTCTTCGATCTGGGCGGGGGGGGCATAAAGCCCGACGCACTGAAGCCCGAGTGCATTCAAGAATTGGTTGAGTTCCGTCTGTGGCATCTCGCCATAGTTCCAGGCAAATTCTACGCCCTCGTAACCGATGTCGGCAATCTTTTGCAGAGTGCCTTTGAAATCTTTTTCCAGCTCTTCCCTGACAGAATACAACTGTATCGCTATATTGGGTGTTTTGCTGTTCAAGCAGTAGCTCCTTATTAATAAATTGTTCAGTTCAAATGATTTCTGGTCCGATAATGCCAGTAAGGTCGACAAGCTATTCACGAATATCGCCGTAGCATATGAGGCGAATTATCCCGTTGCTGCCGGAGTGAATCAGGAACATATCATTGTATTTACCTGAAAAGGCGGAGCCTGATCGGCTGCCATATGCCGCCGGCGTGCGCCGTGTTCTGAGCCTTTATAGTGATCTGGTTGCTTCCATCTCGATTCCAAACGTCCGTTACCTCAATAAAAAAAGGTTTATCCCACCCGGAAGGCCCCATAATATGCTCTCCGACGAATTCCCCATTGATCCAGACCCAGGCCCGAAGCTCTTCACGCGTTTCGTGGTAGAA
>PUNP01000740.1 GCA_003551785.1 Candidatus Brocadiaceae bacterium
CACGTTCCTTGACAGAATGTATCGGGAAAAAGCTTCTGAGTTGGTGGACAGTATTAAAGACCGCTGACATGAATTGCCGATCATCGGCCAAAAGAGGTGATTCTTTGTGAAAAACAAATTCAACTGGCAGGTGACTCTGGCGCTAATACTGATAGCGCGTGGAAGTGAAATAACGGCTGTTTTTTGCGTGGGCGGGGGAGTTCCGCTTTTTCATCTTTCAAATCAAGCGGACTATTCAGTCAACTCGAGTTTTTGCAATTAACATTCCCTGGGTTATGAACTCCGGTTAAAGCCATCGGCCCATCGTTGAGAACACAATCACGCCATCACAACACGATTCCGGCCTCCCTTTTTTGCTTCGTACATGGCATTGTCGGCACGTCGCTCCAGTTGTGCTCGGGTTTCTCCTTTTCTGAACTCTGTAACTCCCGCACTGATTGTTATTCTTTCCCCGATTTCAAGTTCCATATCGGAAACTGCCTTGCGGATACGCTCAGCCAGTTCGCAGGTTTCAGCCTTCTCGGTGTGTGGAGCTACTATATAGAACTCTTCTCCTCCCCATCGGGCAATAAAATCTGAATCTCGTGTGCTTTCCGCAAGAATATTCGCTATTTTTTTCAGCACACTGTCTCCGGTTGGGTGTCCGTACCTGTCATTGATGTGCTTAAAGTTATCTATATCCGCTACAATCAGAGAAAATGGCTCCAAATAACGCTCTGAAGCCGCTATTTGCTGATCTAAAAATAACTCCAGTGAATGGCGGTTAGAAAGCTGAGTCAGGGTATCAGTTTTAACTCTTTGATCCAGTTCGTCCACTTTGCCGAGGGCACTGAAAAACCTTGTGCGCAGACTGGAAACTACATGTGTGAGAAGAAGTATTAATACGAGGAACAGATGTATGCGCGATAAATAGACATATACTTCCGTAACGGGAGGAATTTCACCTGCAATCACCTCCCTTGCTATACCCGTCAGTGCCAAAAAAACGGAGCTAACAATAACAAGCAACCCCGCAAAAAACCCGGTGCGCTGACCGAAGATAGCATAACCGGCGATAATAAGTATCCCTGCAGCCCAGTAATGTCCGCCCGTTAATACCAAAAGTCGCTCTTCAATCGGTTCGGGGACGTGGAAGTGCCATCCCAGCCGGCTCAAAACAATTATACCCACCACCGTCAACATCAGAATCTCAAACCGAGAAATCGAAAGAAGGCGAAACCATAGAACAGGAAGGGAAAAGATAAAAAAAGTAGAAAAAATGGGGTATAAAACGGCTACGAATGTATCGTCCGGGTCGCGAAAAAACCAGCTCAGCATGAAAACCGGGATGGTGCATAAGATTGCCATCAGGTAAATGCGTTGCTTGGTTCTCTCCCATTCAGCGATATTTTGATCCTGCAGATCCTGATTATGTGGGGTTCCGTCCATATCCGGCGGATTTCCTCCATGGTGAGTGGTTCTACCCATCATACCGTTGTTGCGTCGTTTATCTTAACTATAGTCTTTGGTTTATGAAATGTGCGGGTTAAAACAAAACGGTTTTATCGGATCAAAACTTACGATAGAACAATTGCAGGCCGTCACCCATAAAATATAATGCCAGGGCGATGAGGAAAAGACCACATGCAATAAGGACGAACTGGTAGAATCCAGATTGTATATGGTCCCTGCCTCTGGCCACTAAAACCGAGACGGTTCCATACCACACGAAATCAGATAGCATGTGACCGGCCATGAAAACGCCTATCCCGATTATTCCATATTCTATTGAATGGGCGAGATAGGCCACGCCGATTGTAGCCCACCAGACGATGAAATGAGGGTTCGCAATGCTGACAGCAGCCCCGCCGACAACAGGATTTTGTCCAAAACCGATGTTGATATTGCTGTTCCGGCCATTAAAATGCAAAGTGTTTTTTGATGATTGGCGGAGAATATTAACGCCCAGCCACAGCAAAACGGCGCCACCGGCAAAACTTACAATGGTTCTGACCGCATCGGATGCCAGTACACTTTGAAGCCCGAGCAGCAAAGCAGCGACCAGTGCAATCTCAAGTGCCGCATGTCCGGTCGCGATCCGGAATCCCGCACTCCAACCTTTTGCAATGCTTTCGCCGATGGTATAGGTCAGCATGGGACCGGGCACGAGCGCGCCGCTTGCGCCGATTATAAAGGCCGTGATAAATAACCAGCTTAAATCCATAGAAAGGTTTGCAGTTTTTTGGATGTGCGCAAAATACGTGGCACTCTAAGGGCCGATATGCGCCGGGGCACCGCAGGAGCATGCCGGTATGTCCCGAACGGAACGACAACGTTTTATTCGTCACTATCTGCTGCCGGAGCAGTGTTCCCGAACTCCCGTCCCGGCCATGATACGGGTTTTGCCCACCGGACAGCGTTGGCAATAACCTGCAATATCCTTGTGTCATAAAAGTGCGGATAGGTCTCATGCCCCGGCTGGAAGTAAAATATCTTTCCGTTCCCCCGGTGAAAACAACATCCGCTCCGAAACACCTCTCCTCCCCCAAACCAGCTGACAAACACCAGGTCGTCCGGTGCCGGGATATCGAAGAATTCACCATACATTTCTGCCCGGTTCAGTGTGATATGTCCCTGACCTTCAAGAAGGTTTTCCATTCCGGCGACGATAGGATGCCCGGGATTGACGCACCAGATGATTTCCTTTTCGTCATGACGCCATTTCATGTTGCAGGTCGTGCCCACGAGACTGCGGAATATTTTCGACTTATGCGCGGAATGGAGCACTATCAGCCCCATCCCCTCGAGGATGCGGTTTTTTAACCGCTCCACCACTGCATCCGCAACGCGATCATGTGCGGCGTGCGCCCAGTATATCAGGACATCGGTTCCATCCAGCACTTCTCCTCCCAATCCATGTTCCGGGTCATGCAGCGTGGCCGTTGTTGTTGAAATATCCTTTTCTTTCCCCAGAAATCCGGCAATAGCATTATGGATGCCGTCGGGATATATCTTTTTCACTTCTTCGTCTTTCTGTTCGTGTATGAATTCGTTCCAGACGGTCACTCTGATCGTGCTTTTCATCTGCCATCGTCCCCGTGTTTTGTGAGAGTTTCGGGTAAGCCCTTTCTACGATCCCGCTCCGGACTGTTCCTTCGTCAGGTGGGCTTGAAGATGAACATGGACGCTTTCGGGTAAATTCACAGCGGGGTGACTTCACTGCTTTGACCATTGCATTGCAGCCCGATCGTTTTCGCAAATTCTTCAGCCCGCTTCTCCCATCCCGGTTTTTTCATCTCCCCGTCGCTAAGAGCCAGAGTTGCAAGCGGTGCCCGACCGATCAATTCTTCCATATGTCTGAAAGTGCTTTTGCTGCCGCTGACCCGGGTGGTTAAGAAAAAGGCCGCCCGGGTGATCCGTCCTCCCACCTGACCGATCCACTCAAGGACAGGCAGGC
>PUNP01000195.1 GCA_003551785.1 Candidatus Brocadiaceae bacterium
CGCCAGTTGGTGGGAGGTTGTGAAACAGCAAACTCTGCTGGGAGAGAAGGTTGCCTACGTCGAGATGTCGCATGAAGACAGTATCCAGATCAAGAACGCAACGATGCTGGGTGCGTGGGTGACCAGGTAAGTACCTGATTCGATCTAGCTGGAGTCGGCGTGACCAAGAAGTGCGCGCTGCAGAGCCGAGCCCTCCTTTGCGACGAGTTGCAACCTAAAAACAATATTGCGCCCGTTATCCTATGGGCGAGAATTTTTCCTCTTGGTGGACCAATGAGCGTTGGAGTGGAGAAGAAGAAGGAATACAAAGAGTTCTTGGACTTGATGCGAGCCGAGAGTGTAAAGCAATTCGCTAATGGCAACGTTATTTTTGGCTGGTTGTTGAGTAATCTTCCCCCGCAAGTCTACCGACGGCTTTTGAATGTAAATCCGGTACAACCAAGCTTTGTAAAAAGATTATCTTTCGTTCTACCCAGAAAATTGATCCTATTTCCCGCCGTCTGGCTCGGTTATCTATTCCTTCGTATTCGCGAGCGCGACCGGTGGGCCGGTACGATCTTAAACAAAAAAGATCTCCCCTCTGGGGTTGTTGTTTGGATGGAATACCGATCCCTTATGAAACAACTTTCGGATGAGCCCTTGATGGCCGAACTTCGCGGCCATGACCTAAGCGTTATCGAGTTCCCGAAATGTAATTTTCCAAAGCCTTCGATAGGCTGGACTTTGTTTCGTCTCCCCTTAGAGCTCGATGAATCTATAAGCCATGTCCAGCAGTTTTTAGTAGAACAATCGTTGCCGCCCTTCCTAAATATCGATACCTCGTTCGTCATGGAAAAGGTCGTCATCGCACCGAAACTCCTTTCGCTCCTAATTTTCGCTATCTTGGTCGAGCCATTTGTCCGCGGCTTGGGGGTTGCGGACTGCCGTGCAACATTAATCACGCGATCCGGAGGCGGGCCTATTGGATCTTTGATAAGAGGGATACGGCAAAATAGACAAGGTTGCCTGTTGACCCATATGCATATGCCGCATAGTAGTAATGTTGGGGACATGCACTTTAGCGATGCGGACTATTTTTCGGATATACTATGCGCTCGAAACATGCTGCAGCAGAAGGCGTTCAAATGCCTTAGAGGTCCTTCCGATCATGCGACCCCGATGGTCGGAAACCCAGAGGGATTCTATTTGCTTGAGCAACGAAAACGTAACAATCCAAGGTATATCTATGTTTTGGTTGGGGGTGCATATTTATCCGACCGGTCGAAGAGGGAGCTTGAGTGGCTCTGGGAAGTTGTGAATATCTGTGAAGCAATATTACCAACCATTGTGAAAGCAAAGAACGCCGACAGAAAGTTTGCGATGGTGCGGTTGGTAAGAAAATTGGGGTTAAGGAAAGGTCTTGCGTTATACCGTCATTCAGAGGGCGTAGCGTTAGCAAGGCTAGTTCAGGACGCAGCGGTTGGTATTGTTGTCGTGAACGATAAGAATTATGTTAGTAACGTGTTTCAGGATCTCGTCTATTTTGGTATTCCAAGCCTTGTATACACAGAAGATGATCCAGCGGACTTGGTCAACAAGACCGAAGACATCCTGGCACGCTGCGTTGACCGAGAAACTCTCGAACCCGCCGTAGGGAAAATCATCCGGGAAACAAATCAGCCCAGGAATGGGGATCGGGGAGCGCCGAAGGCTCTGGAGATGCACGGCGAACTCAGTCCGGGGCAGCGCTTGGCTGCAATCATCCAGGCACGCGAGGATCTGGCGAGGGCGAAAACCAGTGGGGACTCATCGGAGCGACCGTTTGTATAGCTGGCACTGCCTGAGCCTCCACCACATGTTCCTTTTGTCGCCTCGAGATTGCGCGCCAAGCCGGAAAGCTGGGTTAGCTTCCAAGGCCGTGCCACCCCAAACGATGAAAAAGCGAGCCATGGAAAAACACGGCCGGGCACGGAAAAAGGTTGATCCGGTTTACCTTCCGTTTTTACCGGAGTCCTTCCGTGACCGGCCCCTCACTCTAGCGTGTCGTTGCACCAGCGGTCGAATGTAATGGCAAAAATCGGTGTTTTTTCCAATCTGAGGGCACTTGCACTCATGGTTGGTGTGTCGATGTTCTGGCTGCTCACATTGCGGCTGGGTGTGACTCCGCCCCTGATCGGGATGATCGCGCTATTCGGGTTGTCAGGGCTGGTGACGAAGGGTGGCGGCGTGCTCGCGTACGGTGTGTCTTGGTCTTATCTCGGGTTGGGCATGACCGAGGGCGGGCAGGGCACGCAGATGGCGTTATCGGCACTGGCGGTGGTCGGCGGCTACATCGTGCGCGAGATTTCGGTGGAGTGGGATAAGCGGTTTAATTTGTCGAGGAGGGTGTTTGATGTTCTACTGATTCTGGGGATTCTGGCAGTCGTCGCCCTTTTGGGAGGCCTATTGACGGGTAGCCACAGCGGCCGAGCCACGGAGTTCTGGGGTCTGATGGTCTCGCACATGCTCTTGGCGTTGGTGATTGCCCATTATGTGCGCGACGCCGAAGGGTTGAAACTCATGCTGGTTGGTTTCATTCTCGGGGCGGGAGTGGCAGCCGGCTTGGCGCTGACAGGTACAGATGTACTTCATGATGCGCGTTTGACTTTTGGGGAAGGTTTAGGGAGTTTACGGCGCCTGTCGAACGCGCTGGCGCTGGGAATTCTGGCATTACTTTCCTTCATGATGTTCGGCCAGCAGTTCGGGGCGGCGGCTCGTGGTCGATGGCTACTTGCCGTCCAATACTCTGCGCTAGCCACCCTGGTAGCAGTACTGCTTCTGACAGCTTCGCGCGGTGCATTATTGGGTGTGCTAATGGCGTTTGGCATCGCCCTTTGGATGATGTTTGCGCGTGGACGGGTGCGGTTGCAGACACTGGGGATTGCATTGGCCGGTCTTTCCGCCGCCATCGTTGCGTTCCTGTCATTCGACTTAAATCTGGCGTTTGCGCGGGCCTTTCCGGTTATTGCAGGGCGCGTGGGTGTCGAGTCGCTAAAAGACCACCGCATTGAATTCTGGGCGGAGGCCTTCACTAATACCGATTGGACCGTCTTTTTTCTAGGAGGGGGTATCCGCGGGTGGAGCACATTTGCACAGCTGGACCGGGGCTTCAGCGCACACTCCTTTTTTGTAGACTGGCTGTTCGTCTTTGGCATTCCAGGGGTGATTATTGGATTCTTGTTTTTTTCGTCAATCATTCGAGCCGTCTGGCGCAAGCAGCAGGATTGGGCTTTTTTGTGGCTGGGATTTTTTGTCTTCGGCTTTGCGACCTATGGAACGGTCCCGCGCGCGGTCCACTGGGTAGTGATTGGCGTCATTCTTTCGGTCTTGTTCCGAGCGCTCACCGTTGAACAAAGTGGCCGGAGCCAAGGAAATCGATGGCATCGAAGTCGCCTGGCAACACCGGGAAGCG
>PUNP01000535.1 GCA_003551785.1 Candidatus Brocadiaceae bacterium
CTTTCGGTAGCCCACCCAGTAATTCCCCTGCCAGTGCTGCAGATCGGTAAAAGCGTTATGCATTCCATCCCGAACAACTGTTGTCAGTCTTACTATTTTAGCCATGTAAATATTCTCCTGTCATAGAACTAAAAAAAACGGTGAAAAAAGTTACACCTACAAAACACGCCCTGAAAAACGCCGCTAAGGGCTACTCAAAAGCCTCTCTAAGGCTTATCACACACCATTACATAGACTTAATGTGGTTAAACCAAAGACTTTCTTTTTCCAGGCGAAACTCGACGAATTCTCCTGCCTTGTCTTCTACCATATGCTGAAATTCCCCACCAGCCACATCGACAATCATATCCTCGCCGGTTTCATCCGTTCCGAACCGCATGTCCATGCTCACGCTGCTCCACCCCCGGGTCGGCAGATTGGCAAACACTCTGGCGCCGGTAAAATCCGGGAATGTGCCGTTAAGGCGGACTTTAACGGTTACAACAAATCCTTTGCCGTGTGCATCCAGCAACTGTTGGCCTGTCATGTTGTTGTCCCACCTATACCACCGTGAACCGCCCTCCAGGGTGTTGATGTTCCACGCCTCCGGCTCTCCGATCACCGGAACCACGTTTCCATCACCGCTGAAGCTTTCATCCCATTCCCCTTCGGCCGGATCGGAATCCCCCACATGCTCGATCACGGTTTTCGACTCCGCCGCCGACCGGTCATTGACAGCCTGCACTGAAACAGCAAACTGATTCATGGCCATAAAAGCAAACAAAACGGCCCTGCACAAAACACACACCCTCTCACAAATACTCATAACATTTCGCTCCTCTATCTATTAAGTAAAAATCCAGAAAAACAAAAAAACATTGTCATAGGGGTTTTCTTTCATATCACACATTTTCTTTGATCAACCTTACGGAATTTGCCAATTCATCATTCGAGGATATCCCCGGTTTCTTGCCACTTAAAGCGGTCAATCCGCGGACGCTTACCGCCCTGCAGGGTGCATACGGAAAAGGACGCTCCGCCATTGGCGTTGTGTTTTCGCAATCGCCGTCGGGATCAGTGAACAGGAACATACCGCTGTAGCCGTCGGGATGGTTTCTGTCGTCGACTTCGAGACCATCTACGGTCACCTTCCGTGGCATGGAACATGGATAGCCGAAATCGTGCATTCCATCATTGCGTACGCTGATCATATGGGGCCATATTTTGTCTCCGCAAGCGGGTACCCAGCGGCAGTTACGGATCTCGAGATCACCCTCCCACGTGCTTCCATAGTCAGCGCGAAAACTCACAAGGGCATTGCCGTACAGTTCGGAGTCCTCGACCTTGAGTAATCCGCGGCCGATGGCCCTGAGTCCCTGGTGCCCCAGGCGGCATCGCCTGATCGTATAAGTTCCTGCTACGCCCATATGTGTGTCCATTCGGGAAAGGGTGCAGTCTTCCAGCAGAATGTTTTTGCAGAAATTTGTTGCTATGACGCCCCAGCGCGTGCGGTCGCATATGTGGTTCATACGGCATCCTGTCATGCGGAAATTCACCACGTTGTTCGCGTGAATGTCATACGACCCCATTTTCACCGGTCTCCCTGCCGATCCGATGGTCCAGTATATTTTGTGCCCGCTGACAAAACAGTTGCGCAAGGTGATGTTCGCGCATTTCTCGACACTGATGAACCCTCTGTAGGGGTGGCCCGTGGAGGTTTCGTCGACGACGTAGTGAGTTAGTCCCTCGACCTCGACATTTGAGCGGCGGATCACTATATTCCTTGCCCAGTAATTATAGCCCTTTTCCTGCTTCATACGATTGGCAAAGGTCGTGAAGATGCCGCCGCGCAGGACAAGTCGTTTACCTTCGATGGGATAGACTTCACTCCGGGTGACGGTTTCATAATTCCAATCGATTTCACCTTCAACCGAACCATCCCGGCGGAGGATGAAACAATCTTGCTGGGGCACTCCGGTGTTCTGATTGGAGCCACGCCGGATGTAGCGCTTTATGTTCTCGTTCTCCACCCACACGAAACAATCTTTGTGGGATCCAGCACTAAAGCTTTTCTGTCCGCGCGCGATACTGTCGAATTGAAAATCGACCTGGGACGGCAATGAGCGCACTTCAAAAATCGGCGCCTTGTGGTTTTCAACCTGCGTGTCGTCAATGGTAAAGCGAGAAGTAGTCCAATCGGTATCCGTGGTGATGATGGCAGTCAACGCACGAGAGCCGAGATGGTACGTTGCATCAGGTTTTGATTTGACGCACACACCATGAGCGTTAGCGTGCTTATGCGCTTTGCAGATTGCCGGCAGATCATCTGTGACACCGTCTCCAACTGCGCCAAAGTCTTCATAATGTACAACACTGTTATCAGACATCATGTTATGCTCCTTGAAAAAACTGAATCCGGTTTTGAATGAGCAATATCTTACTTCGCCTCATTCCCATTTTAATCCGTAGATGCGCGCATCCCGAAAATGGAACCGCAGGCGCACATTCCGGCCTTTCAAATCGGAAAGCGGTCGCCCCTGCCATGTGAGCAGCGCGCCGCCGTATTGTTCCCACTCCATTCGTCGGGAAGGTATATCCAGATCGTGGATCAGACATTTATCGGCTTCGAAACCTTCGACAGTTTCACCATTATCGCCAAGCACTTCCACCATGATATAGCCCTGCCCCTGCATTCCGCGCCGCGGGCTTCGATCATAACCGAATTCCGCATCCAATGCCATATAAGAGTCAGGCGCCTCGAAAGATTTGGTCGTGAAGGCCGCATTGGCCAGGGAGCGGATGCAGAACATACGCACTCGCGGCAATCCATAAACTTCATTACTGTCGATCCAAAGCAAGTCATGGCCTATACACATAGGTTCATGCCTGATGATACCATCGGCCTCGCCACAGGCGAAAACGTCCCTGAACGACCGGCGCCACCTGAACCCATCGTCGCTGATCCACCATTCGCCGCCGAGCATAGGTGCATGCCCGGCGTCCTTTTCAGGCCGCCGATAACGCTCTTTGCGAAAGTGAGTGTTGCCGAATCCCGGGCTGGCGGCGTAATTGAGCTGCATGCCGATATAACGGCCGTTGTGTCGGAAGACAAAAAAACGGTAAAATTCCAGGTCCTCCGAATCATCCCCATCCGGCTGAATAAGCGCTCGGTGATCGGCATCAACGGGTTTACGTGTTTCGGGGTCCAGTTCATCCGACCACGATACTCCATCGCTGCTCGTTCGGATGGCCATCACACGGCGCTTATAGCCCGGATTATCCGGGAACGGCTTGCCGGTATCGGTGTAGGTGATCTGATAATTGATAAATTCCTTACCTGCATCGTCCCACATTATAATATTTGAATCGTGTTCGTGAAGCAGGATTTCTTCATCTGAGGTGCTGCAAATCCATTCCCTGCCGTCTTCACTTTCATAAACCCACATGACA
>PUNP01000469.1 GCA_003551785.1 Candidatus Brocadiaceae bacterium
CGTCCTGGGCACGCAGATGAAAAAGATATTCGTTGGCGCCCGTCTGTTCATCAGCTTCTTCTATAGCTTCATGTCGCTGTGAGCAGGCCGGCAGATGCCTCAGCATCCCGCTTTTAGCATATGTTCCCTTACAATAAGTACATTGCCCTCTTGTCTGTTTTTTCCGAGTCATTTGATATCTTCCTGCCAATACCGTTATATTTTCATAAAATTTTCCACGAAATATGAAAAGGACCTGTTTTCATCTACTGCATTTTCTAGAGAAAAATTTTTTAGAATTTCGGTCATGAAATCGATTCGAGAATCGAATTTTTTCGGAATCAGTTGACAAAATTGTTCTTTTGTAATTTCGTTAGTATTTCTGTATTTCGTTGGGATTTTAACCCCAAGCTTTCCCGCATCCTGCCCGGTTAATCCGGCAAGATACCATCCCTCAATTTCTTTTATTGCTATTGCTATATTGCCATCGTCTATATTCTTATACTCTTGTTGCAAACCTTGTTTTTTAGCGGTAACACAGGGTATGTTATCAATATCTGCAACATACACATAATCAACTTCCGGCATACGATTAATACTTCTTATGAAATCATTGATCCTTTCTTTCTTCAACCCTGCATATTCCCTTATTTTTACATATGCATATTTCTTCCGTAATCTTGGCGCGATTACCCTTTCAAAGAATCTCAAATCAGAAGGGCCTTCAACAAAAATAATCAACGCTTTGCCACTCAACATTAAACCTCTAAAAGATTTTGAACATAAAGCTCATCCAATCCAATTTCATTTTCCAAAAAAATCCTAACCGATTCTTTATCTTCCGGCCTGGAGATTGTAGAAAAGCCGGTTCCCTTATCACGAGAAATAAGCAAGATATTTTCCATTCCCGCATTCTTTACGATTTCGGGATTATGGGTGGTAACGATAATTTGTTTGTTATCTGCCGCATCCTTCATCATATCCACCACTTTAGAGATTAGGGAGGGGTGAATGTTTCGTTCGGGTTCTTCAACAATAGTCAGCGCTTCTTTTTCAAAGTACAGAGCAACAATAAGTACCGTTATGTTTATCGTCCCGTCGGAGATAAGGGATGCGGGAAGATAATCATTCTCAAAATACATTTCCTGTAACTTAAACAGCAGAGATTTGTCGGCAAACTTGTCCACATCAAGATTTTTTACAAACGGCAAAATATCTTTGACCAGATTATTGAGCTTCCGGCTTTTGTCTCTGTCTTCGGTAATGTTCTTAAGGATGATCGAAAGGTTGCTCCCATCTTCCTCAAGTTCAGCTTTACCTGTGACAGGAGTCGCTTTTTTGGGTAACCTCGGGTCAAAATCATAGACTGACGTGTCGCTAAGAAGCTCTTCTATCGGATAAAATATCGGGGATTCAATAAGAAGAGTATCAGGTGGTAATTCTTCCACTAACATGGGGAAGATATCATCTTTAGCGATAGGTAAAACTTCGGGAACATCCAAAACGGTTTCTATTCTCCCCTCTTCACAGGATATCCTTATCTCCCCTTGGCCGATCTGCCCTTTTTCCTTAAATTTTCGCCTGCCTTTTGGTTTATGTTGTTCTTCCAGTTCAACAAATTTGCATCTGATGCTTAAACAGTCTTTCCCGATGCCGCTCAAAGCTCTTTTTTTCAACTTCAATGCAAATTCATAGGTCGTTTCATGAATTTCTATGCCAACAACCCTTCTATTATCTATCTGTCTCATTATCCCAAGTTTATGATCGGGAACTGAGTCAACTTTTACGGAAAGACTTCTGGACGTATTGGAATTCAAATTCCTGAGGTATTCTATCCCACCCTGCATCGAAATGGCGTTCTCCAATCCGGAAATGGCAATATCACGGATAAATTGGAAAATCTGGACAAAATTGGATTTCCCCGATGCATTGGCACCAATCACAACGTTGAGGTTATCAAGATTAATCTCCAAATTATCAAAATTCTTAAAATTAGTTACTTTTATTTTTCTTATGGCCATATTTTACCTCCGGCGTGCTTTATACGACTTTAATAATTCCCGATCATATGGTAGCATAATATTTTTCTAACGTCAACAAGCTTAATGGGATTCTCTTTTCAAAAATTAGAAGGATTTTGGGCAATCGTCCAAAAGAGCAATATGTTCGGAAATGAGGCACGTTATTCATCCCTCCTGGATTAAAAAGTGGCATAAAACGACTTCTTCTGATAGAATATGATTAATATGAAACTTACCCTCATAATTGGTGTCGGGAAACCTGACGCCTGATATATAATTTTGAAGGAATATTAAGTTTTATTAATCATTTGTAGTTATGAAGCATTGATTGCTTTGGGCCGGAAACCTTTATTAAAACATATATTATATTATCCAAAACCAAATTGGAGTTTAGCTCATGGGATTATTAGACTTCTTTTTCAAATCAAGAAAAACAAAAGGCCTGATAGGTTATTTGGGCCTTGAAGAGTGGTGGTCGCCAGAATTTTCAACCGATGAAAGACGATATATTATAGAAACATTTCAACCACTCGGTTCATCTAATGACTCACTTATTTCAGGTACTGTCAGTTCTACAAGACAAACGGCGGTGGGATTATTACGAAGCCTGGCCGGATGGTTCACGAAAGAAAAAGACCGTCCTATTGCTTATAAGTTTTTGAAAAAAGCTGAAGAATTGATTAAATCGGAGGGATCAGTTCTGGATGCACATTTTCTCTATGGCAGGAAAATTGAAATTTACTATAAGGACCGGAATAAACCTGGATATTTGGAAAAAGCCATTGAAGCATGTAACCAGCAGATTGCCCTGGCGGAGAAGGCCGCCGAAGCTTTTCGAAGAGAATACAAAGAATCATCACTCCTCGCCCACAAAGGATATAAGCAGTTGGCGATTATCCTTGAGAAACAAAAAAAGTGCAAAGAAACAATCGAATTGTGCGAAAAAGCTCGTAAGCAAGGCTGGACAGGTGACTGGGCAAAAAGGATAGAGCGCTGCCGAAAAAAAGTTACTTAACGTAAAAGTTGTTTCACCCCTGCTATAGGCCTCCACTCCCAATTTTCACCCAATCTGGAGTTATAACTCCAACGATAATCGCCCCAAGGCGTAACATTATTCTCATCATGTCGTGCCCAAAGGGATACTCTTGCATTGATCTCGCCGGTTTGCTCGTCGGTGCCGGTTCGGACGCCGAACGGGAGGTCTTTTGGCGATGCTTTACCATCAGCGGCGGATTTCAACCCCTGGAGAAAGGCTATGCCGGTATCGATGAGGGGTTCCAGCGACGACAGATCATCGGCTGCGCTGCCGGCGGGCCGGGAGTCGGAAGGCTCAAAAACGGTTTCCTGATCGACCAGGAAGGCGTTGTCGCAGGCCATGCGCATGCGCTGGAGGCTTGCCATGAGGATGTGGCGCTGGGTTTCGGTCAG
>PUNP01000045.1 GCA_003551785.1 Candidatus Brocadiaceae bacterium
AACCACAGATGAACACAGATTAACACAGATAAAGCCGCAAGAGTTGGAAGAGGTTGACCTTCCGCAATCTGTTTTTACTGCCCTAAAAGCTCTTGCTTTTCTCATCAGTGTCCATCCGTAGTTGCTCCAATTACCTGAACAGAAACACGTTTACACTGAAGCCTGGGATATTTTGAAATTTAAAACAATACCGATGGAAATTTGCGATACCCTTAAATAGTTAATCATCTGCCCAAGCTCAATATTGGTGATCTTCTCTGTAACCTTTGTGTCTAACTCACTTCTATTTTCCACAATTAAATCAGGAAAAATTCACCGACCTTGACGCCTTTGTGTACTATATCAAAACGGTTTTGCTGCTTGCAAACCAGCCCTCTCACCTCCAATTCAACTGCCAGAGCATTTTCATAAGGTTTTTCAAGGAAACCATGGCCCATGGTATTGAGCACTTCAATGGCTGAACCAATTATAATCCCGGTCGTGTCCGTGTTTTTTACCATCAGCAATTATACATCCTTCAAAACCCCTTTTAATGCAGATGGACACAGATGGAGAAAACTTTATTTGATTCGTTATCTGTGTTTATCTGTGTTAATCTGTGGTTCTTCGCCTGAAATACGTTACGCCTGCCTGCCGCATAGAAAACGCCTCAGGCCGGTGGTTCCGATACGTGTTTCACTGAGGACTTACCCAACAACTCGGTGGCGATGTTCATTTGAGTTCAAAGTTTTTTGACCTTCAAACCATCCGTAAAGTTGAAGGCCCGCCCTTTATACAGCACTATGAGAATAATATTACAAAGGAACTTGAATGTCAAGCTCATATAGGTTAGGCTTTGTCTTGAATTGTTGTTAGTTTTGTCGTAATATAACAGCGTATGCACTTTCTTACTTTTATGGAGGATACATTATGTCCTTTGCTGGTTCCGTACATTCCAAAGCTGTTGAACTGACCAAATTGTCCGTTGAGATGACGGCTGCCGCCGGTTCCGGGCATCCCACCTCCGCGTCCTCACTGGCCCATGTGGTTACCGTTCTGATGTACGATCATATGCGTTGGGACCCTGAAAGTCCCGGTCATAAGGGGGCTGATCGCCTTGTCCTCTCCGAAGGCCATGCCGTGCCGATCATCTACGCCGCCGGCGCGGATATTGGTATAGGCATCGGAAAAAACGGTGATCTTAGGCCGATGACCCGTGAAGACGCCATGAAGCTTCGAGAACTGGGGAGTGAAATCGACGGGCACCCCAACCCCATGGAAGGGTTCCCCTTCTTTGATGCCGCCACCGGTTCGCTCGGACAGGGCCTTTCGGTCGCTGCCGGTATCGGGGCGGCGGCCCGGCTCGATGATATTGACAAGCGCATATATTGCCTCATTGGCGACGGCGAGAGTCGCGAGGGACAGATTTGGGAGGCCGTTGATTTCATCGCCGACCATGAGCTGGCCAATGTCTATCCGGTTTTTAACTGCAACCGTTACGGGCAATCGGACCCGGTGAGCCCGTCGCAGTCGGCCGAAACAACGGTCCGCAAACTCTCTGCCGTCGGCTGGACGGTCAGGCATATCGACGGACATGACCCGGACCAAATCCGGGAAGCCCTGCAAGCCCATGCCGAAGCGGCCAACGACGCCACCCCCCTCGCGATCGTGGCGGAAACGACCAAAGGCTGGGGAAGCCGAACCATGCAGGAACTGGGACACGGCAAAGCCGTCGGGACAAACCAGCTCAATACCGTCCTGCAAGAACTGGAGGCGACCGGACGGCAGCTCGGAGCGCAATGGGAAGAGGGCATGCTGGAGATCAAACCAAGCAGCAATACCGTCCCGGAAACAACTCAAGCGGAGATTCCGCCGTCATTCAGCGTGGCCCTGCGTGCGGCCGGTAAGGCGTCGGTTCTGGAGGAAGGCGAATGGGCGACCCGGCGCGCGTATGGTCTTGCGCTGCAGGCGCTCGGGCACGCCAATCCCGGAATAGTGGCCATGGACGGCGATGTGAAGAACTCGACCTATGCCGAGTTCTTCGCCGAAGACGAAAAACTGAAAGATCGCTATTTTGAAGGGCGCATCGCCGAGCAGAACATGATCTCGGCCGCCGCCGGGTTCTCAGCTGCCGGAAAGATACCCTTTGTATCGAGTTTCGGCAAATTCATCACGCGCGCTTACGACCAGTTGGAGATGGCGATCAATTCCGGGGCGAATTTCAAGGTCATGGGCTCCCATACCGGGGTCAGCCTGGCGGCCGACGGACCCTCGCAGATGGCCCTGCCGGATGTGGCATGGTTCCATGCGTTCACGACTGTCCGCAGCCATAACGGCCGGCCCGCAGCTTATCTGCTGCATCCGGCCGATGCGTATTCTACCTACGCGCTTACCCTCGCGATGGCCGACTATGACGGCTTCTGCTACCTGCGCACGCTGCGACCCGATACTCCGTTCCTCTATGACGATCAAACTGAATTCCATCTCGGCGGGCATAAGGTGCTGCGGGAAGGGAATGATGTGCTTATCCTTGCCTGCGGATATATGGTGCACGAAGCAAAAAAGGCAGTTTCACGGCTCGAAGAGAACGGTATATCGGCGACGCTGGTTGATCTCTATTCCCTGCCCTTTGATGAAGAGGCTATCGTGGAACTGGCGCAGCAAAACAACCGCTGCGTGCTGACGGTCGAGGACAACTATGGAGGCGGTTTCGGTGCTGCCGTGGCCTCGGCATTGGCAGAACACGACGCCGGTTGCCGGCTCAAGCAGATGTATGTGCGCAAGATACCCAAATCCGCACGTGAACCGGACGAAATACTGGCCTGCCTGGGCCTGTCCGAAAGTGATATTGTCCAAACGGTAAATGCTCTTTAAAAATTACTCCGGAGGAGAGCGATGTCTTTAATAGAGAAAAGTTTGCGTCAAAGGCTGCTTGATCTTGAAAAGGGCGATCATATGTGCTGCCTTTACAGCACCGAGGATGAGCACAGCCAGTTGCTCACCCCTTATCTCATCCATGGGCTGAACCAGCATCAGAAAGTTATTTATATTACCGATGCACACACCGGCGATCAGGTGCTGAGCTACCTTGAAAAAGACGGAGCCAGGGTGGAAAACCTCCTGGATAGCGGGCAGTTGAAACTCATTACTGCTTCGGATTCCTACCTGAAAGACGGCGAATTTGACCCCGAAAGAATGATCCGGATGCTGGACTACGAAACGGATAAAGCAATCAAGGAGGGCTACAGCGCACTCAGGGTCACCGGCGAGATGAGCTGGGCACTGCGCAATTGCCCGGGCACCGGGCGCCTGATCGAGTATGAGGTCAAGCTCAATGATTTCATCCCCGAACGACCCATCGTCGCTCTCTGCCAGTACGACCGGCGCCGTTTCGATGCCGACATTCTTCGGGATATACTCAGGACGCATCCGATTGCTGTGAT
>PUNP01000808.1 GCA_003551785.1 Candidatus Brocadiaceae bacterium
CAATCCAGGACAGGGCGCAGGAGCTTGAAAGGGCTGCGGAGGGCGATATAAAGGACGAAGATTCGATTCGGAGGCTGAACAGGCGCGCGGAAGAACTTGAGCGATTTCTGACCGTTATGCGCGTCGATCTCCACGAGTATTATACTCAGGTCGATACAGAGGAGCGTTTTTATGAAAATCCCGCCACATATGATGAGTTTCCGGGCGCTTTCAGGCGTCTGTACGAAGAACGAATTGAAGAGCTTGGTGATCGGTTCCGCGGCAGCGTTCTGAGAGCTCCTTCCACCTTTTTGGTAACAAGGAGTCCGGGCGATTACATAGATCCGGAGGAGGCGCTCGAGATTGAGAGAGAATATTGGATTCAAAAGGGGGTTCTTGAGGTTATTATCCGGCAAAATGAAGGCTTCATGAGGGTGCCGGTCGTCAACAGCGTTTCCATAGAATCTCCGGAAAGCAGTGGTGTTGTAGTAACGAGAGAGATTCACAACGAGCAGGATATTTTCGACCTCTGGCCCTTCAGTATTGATGTTACCATGCAGTTTGATTACCTGCCTGGTTTTCTCGAAGGTTTTGCAAGGAGCCCGTATCGCACGGAGGTTTTTTCCCTGGATGAGATCGGAAGGGAGTCTGTTTCCGGTCTGGTGTGGAGGGATGTTAATATACGTGGATTGGCGAATTATGTGGAAGAGAAGGTGGAGGAAGGCGACCTACACGGAGCGAAGAAGGAGATAATGCTTTTAAAATCCACAGCTAGCCTCTCAGACGCCGATCTTCGAGCGCTTGAGCCTGCGGAAAACAGGGTAAACGAGGCGCTTGGCGAGGATCTGGAAGAGATGCAGGAACAAATCGAACGGGAACTGGACGAGAAAAGCGAGCAAGACAGGGAAAATAGAGCGGCGGAATGGGTAGAAGAAGTGAACCTGCCGGAGAAAATGGCCAGGGTGCTGATTCGGGGGTATGTGCCGGAGTTTAAGCGGCCCTATGAGACAGAGCTGATGTCTGTTCTCGCCGATGCGGGGGAGGCCGTGGAAGATCACGAACTTGAGTCTGCACAGGTTTTGCTGGACGAAGTAAGAGGCACGGAGCTATATGATGTCTCGGAACGTTTGCGGGATAAGGCGGAGGAAATTTCGGAGATGATGGATAGGGTCCGCAGCGAACTGGAGGAAGCTGCGGAAGAAGAGGAAAACAACGTTTGAATCGGTGAAATATCGTTATGGTGGTGGAGCAAAAAGGTTTCTTTTTCCGTAATGTTGAGAAGATCATTTGTGGCGCCGTCGCATTGGTTTTTATCGGCGCACTGGTGCATGTTGTCCTTCTGAACGTGGCCAATGATCTGGATCGCACCCTTGCCGGGATGGCGGATCATATGGAAATTATAAGGGAGGAGGCCGAAGAAGCCGACGATATCGAGGTTGAAATAGATGAAGAGGCATATCGGGAAAAATGGGAGCGGTGGATTACGGCGCAAGAGATGCGGCTGGAGCCCGGGGATATTTTCTGGCCTCCAATCCCGCAGGATTATCCGGAACTCGTAGTAGGTACGGGGGGGGAGCATTATTTAAGTTTTGAAGATCCGCTTGATAAGGGATCGGTAAGCGTTTCAGTAGTTGAAGGAGATGATGTGTTGTCGGAAGATGAGGATGGTGAGGTTTTCCGTCATCCCGTTCACGGCGATTTTTCCAGAGTGCTGATATATGCCGGCCCTGGTGAAGGAACCGTACGTATAACGGGCACCGGCGGCGGCAGGCCGCATATAAGGGAGTTGACTACGGACGCTTCCATCCGAAGGCGACCGGACCCGCCCCGCGCCCTTGCTTTCGATGGCGATTTTGGTCGGGGACGCAGCACCGTGGAGCTTTATTTCGAATCAAACCCCGAAAACAGAGGGGACGTTATTGTAAAAGAGTACCGGATATACCGGAAGAGGGCAAGAGACTTGCTGGCGGAGTGCGAGGAGATAGACACCGTCATGGTAGATGCCGCTGAATTGACCGAAGAAGCTCGGGACAAACTCGAAGAAGAAGATATTTTGTTGCAGGGCGAGGACGGTCATAGCGGAGACTTGCCCGGAGACGGGGGCTTCCGCTATATCTGGCATGATGATGTTGGCCCGGATGAGATTTTTCTTTATAAAGTCAGGACGATAGGTTTGCGGTCAAGACCGGAGGAAAGTGAATATTCAGAGATGCTCAGAGTCAAAACGCCGCCTGTCGTGGACTTTTTCTTTGACAGGCGTGTCGGCAGAGACGATGGATTAAGATTCGGTGTAGCTCTGGAGACTGACGGAGAGTTTGATCGCACTGATATAGACCATTTTGTGGGCGATATGATCGGCAGGCCCGTATATTATGATCGCGGACTTTCTTTTTTCGACACCGAAAGCATCTTATTGGACTTCCACCGCGATGCTCTGCGCAGGCGCCCGACATATGCGATGGGCAGGATTATATACATCGACAAATGGGGTGATATAGCAGCTCGATGGCGGGGTCACTGGGGGACCGGGGAAGATGGAAGGTCGGATCCGTGGTGATCTTTGACTTAAAAATGCTTTTTTGCGATAATAGCAACGCACCGAAAAGGTCGTGTTATTATGGGTAAATCACGTTTTTCCAAAAAAATGCCTGTTGAGGTAAGATAATGGAACACTTCAATCACCGCGCGTGCAGGAATGTCTGTGGGGTTTTACTGGCTCTGCTGTTGTCCTTCGCTTCCATGCACCTTATTATGACCGCAGGTCGGGAAGGATTTTTTTTATCGGGCTTAACGGCCTATGGCGGTGAAGAAACAGCCCGAGATGCGGAAGATGTTGAAGAAGTATATCTGTTGCTTGAGACCGCCCTCGAGCGGGCCGGGGCCGGGGATATCGAGGGCGGTGAAGAGCTGATGGATATCGCACGAGCCTATGCCGAATCCAGCGGCGATGAGGAGCTTGACATAAGGATCAATATAGCCGAGCAGGAAATTGAAGATATAAAAGGAGCCCTGGCGGAAAAGACGCAGGAGCTTCTCCAGGTGCTTAAATTCGCTGAACATGCACTGGAAAGAAATGATGTCAGGGCTGCACGAGAGCATGTGAATTTGGTTAAAGAGAGCGATATTTATGACGCCACACCCGAGCTGAAGGAAAAAACAGCGCGGTTGTCCGAAGAGCTGGAAAGGGTTGATTCGCTTGTAGAGGAGGCCTATGAGACTCTTGAGGACGCACACCAGGCCATAGCTACCGGTGATTTGGAGCGGGCCGGGCTCCTACTTGATGATGCGTCCGAAATGGAGGTGGTTCGCCGGGAGGGCGATCTTAAGGATATGGCCGATGCGCTTGCCGAACAGGCCGTGGATATGGAGAGGTCCCTCAGGCAAGAAGAAGAGGACCTCAGAATGGAGGAGCTTCGGGCCGATGCTGAGGTCTTGCTCCGGG
>PUNP01000737.1 GCA_003551785.1 Candidatus Brocadiaceae bacterium
CATGCTCAAGTGGTGAGCGATGCATCTGCAGAGACGATCGGCGGCGTACTGGATCGGTTGGGAGTTGATGAACAGGACAAGAAGTCTCTGATTGAAAAAATCCGAAGCGATGGCTGGAAATCGTACGAGAAAGTGGCAAAGGATAAAGACATTGAGCACCATCGCGTTGTCCTGATAAATCCCAAGCTGGTCGGTCATCTGCTCCCGTGGGCGCACCGGTTTGTTTCCAATGTAAAGGCAGTGTTGAGAGGGCCCCATCGTGGAGTCTCTGTCAATAAGCAGGGTATACTGCACCAGGTACCGGCACCAATAGTGCACCACCTGTCGGCAGGCATACTGCACCACTAATCGGCAGCGATAGTACACCAGCCATCGGCAGCCATGCTGCACCACCTACCGGCAGCCAAAGTGCACCAGTTTGAGACCTCGAAAGATTCTTTGAAAAAGAGTATTTAGTATGTAATCCTTTCAGGGAGATTATCGTTACAAACAACCTGAAGGGGGACATATTATGGCGGGAAGGAGCATCAAAGTGATAGATATTCGCGAGATTATCAAACATCTCAGAATGGAAGAGACTGAGAGGAATATTAGCAAGACCCTAGGTGTAAACAGGCGCACCGTAGCAAAATACAAGAGCCTTGCCGAGCAACATAATCTGCTGCAAGGGGATCTGCCGGATCTTGAGGCGATAGAATCTCTCGCAAATAATAGATCGGTGTATCTTCCGGGGCAGCAGATGTCAATGGCCCAGCCATTCCACGATACGATTGAGGAATTGCTTCAGAGGAACTGTACCGCCCAGGTAATATTTGAGCGGTTGAGGGACAATTATAGTTTCAATGGAAGCTATGATTCGGTAAGGCGGTATGTTAAGAATCTGAAAGTAAAAAACCCGGAAGCGTTTATCAGGATGGAAGTTGACCCCGGGGCGGAAGCGCAGGTTGACTTCGGATATTGCGGGCGGATGTTTGATGCGGCCGAGAAAAGGCTACGAAAGGTTTGGTGTTTTGTGATGATATTGGGTTTTTCCAGGCACATGTTTGGCAAATTTGTTTTTGACCAGAAGATAGCCACCTGGATGAAACTTCACAGAGAAGGTTTCGAGTTTTTTGGCGGTGTAACGGCCAAGGTTGTTCTCGATAACTGCAAGACGGCCATCACAAAAGCCTGTTCTTACGATACTGAAGAACAGAGAAGTTACTCGGGATGCGCTGAGCACTATAATTTTATCATCTCGCCATGCAGGCCCGGGGCTCCCCATCACAAAGGGAAGGTAGAATCCGGAGGGATAAAATACGTTAAGATGAACTTCCTGCCCGGGAGGGAGTTCATCGATATTGATGAGGCGAATATAACGCTTCTCCATTGGTGCCTGGAGAAAGCCAAAAGGGTGCACGGCACGACAAAAAAAGTTCCGCTTGAAGTATTTGAAAAAGTGGAAAAGAAAGCGTTACAGCCGTTGCCAAGGGTCCCTTATGAAATCTGCTGGTGGAAGGAGTGCAAGCTCCATCCCGATTGCCATATAGTTTTTGAAGGCAGCTATTACTCGGCGCCCTTCAGGCTTATCGGTAAAAAATTATGGGTAAAGATTACTGATGAGTTTGTCAGGATATTTTATGAGCACAAGCAGGTTGCCGTGCACATAAGGGCTAACAGGAAGGGCAAGAGGACAACGTTGAAAGACCATCTGCCCCCGGATAAGCTGCTCTTTTTCATGAAATCGCCGACATGGTGCAGAGAACAGGCTGAAAAAATAGGTGAAAACGCCAGTTCTCTGGTGGAAAGGCTGCTGTCCAATAAGCCCCTGGACAAGTTAAGAACCGTTCAGGGGATACTGAAGATGGGGGAAAAATACGGAGCCAAGCGGCTGGAAGGCGCCTGCAGGAGAGCGCTTTTTTATAACGACGTGAAGTATGCCACGATAAAAAATATACTCGAGAAAGAATTAGATAAGGAGCCGCTGGAGGAAGAAATGCCAAGGCGGTACTTTACAACCGGAAAATACGCAAGATACTCTACGGGAGATTTATTCAATGAGCAATCAGCTGACACAACAGCTTAAAATCCTCAAACTTGGCGGGATACTGGACACTCTTGAGCTCAGAAACAAGGAAGCAATGGAAAGGAAGATAACCTATATAGAGTTTTTATCCCTACTAACCCAGGATGAAATAGAAAGAAGAAACCATGCCCGGTTCACGAGAAGGTTGAGAAAGGCCAATTTTGATCCGCAGAAGACGCTGGAGAGTTTTGACTTTGACTTCAATCCGGCAATCGACAAGAAACGAGTGTTTGACCTGGCGAGCTGCCATTACATAGAGAAGAAAGAGCAGGTCTGGCTTCTCGGGATGTCGGGAGTGGGGAAAACACATTTAGCGCAAGCCCTCGCGCATGAGGCATGCCGGAGGGAAATTGATGTGCTGTTCACAACAACAGACAAAATGCTGCGGGATATAAACGGCGGAAGGGCAGATGGCACGCTGGGCAAGCGGATACGCAGATATACCGCTCCGCCGCTTGTTATCCTGGATGAGTTCGCGCTGAAGCTCTTTAAGCCCCAGGAGGCGGAAGATTTTTATGAAGTTATAAGCCAGCGCTGTGAAAACGGAGCTACAATAATTACAAGCAACCGAAGCCAGGACGAATGGCCGGAAGTTTTTGGAGACGATCTTTTAGCCAGCGCAAGCATAGACCGCCTGTCCTACAGGGCGCATAAGATTGAAATTACCGGCCCGAGCTACAGGACCAGCAAGAAAAAGGCTCATCGGAAAAAAGATAAATAAGCCAGAAGCAGGCAGATCTTTGACAACTTAAGATGAAAGGCCGATGTGGATAGTGCCGATTTTATGGATAACCCTTCAGGTTACCCACAAAATCTTGGATAACTGCTTCGCAGTTACCCACACTCTCCACATCACTGCTGCTATTTTTAGGAGAAATTGAAAAAAAGATAGCAGTTTGTTACCGCAAATATTTTGAGCAATTGCCAACTTTTTTCAAGGGGGTGATAACAAAAGTTCAACAGGAGGAGGAGCAAAAAAATGGTGCACTATGGCTGCCGATGAGTGGTGCAGTTCAGATGCCGATTGACAGGCTATTATGGCGATCACCACCAGCAGCTCGATCAGGGTGAAGCCTTTCTTTCTTTTCATGCGTGGTTTCAAGTTACGTGATTTTTGTTTTTTTGCAGTTTTTGATCTTTAAAAATAGCAGTAGAGCTGCGGAGACTGTGGGCAACTCCGCAGGAGTTGTCCAAGCGCTGTGGATAACCTCGAGGGTTATCCACGTCAGCGTCAGTATCCACAGCAGGTTTCCCCTTGACTTGGGATAAAAAAGACTTGACCTTGTATCTTTCACGCAAAAGAAAGGAGGCAGAAATCCGATGAGGAAGATCCAAGTGGACCTTTCCCTGAC
>PUNP01000871.1 GCA_003551785.1 Candidatus Brocadiaceae bacterium
AAGCTCAATCCCGAGACGGTTCGCCGGATGTGCAAGCGCGGCGACATGTATGATGGAATACGATCAAATCCAGATGTTGGCAGAGTATGACAGAGTATGAACGCGTCGTATAAATGTTGATATAACCCCCGTTATACATAAGGGGGGGGGCGGCGACGCCGCTCGGCGGCGGCCGCCGGCTTGCCTTTACATGTGACCCGGCCAATGACGTTTTCTTTTGATTGGGAACAGACAAAAAGTTAATCGAAAAGCCCTTCAGGAATTTCTGGTCAGCGGGTTGAAATACGTTTTCCCCGTTTGACCGGGCGGCATAGTGCGTGGAATACCGACGGCACATTCGTCGCCCTCACTTTCTGAACTCATACAGGGAGGATAGGAGGAGTTTGTCTGGCCGTATGACCACGGGAATATGCGTGGACAGGCTATATGCCCACTAAATCATACAGTCCCTCAGGCCGCATCTGAAGACCAATGTTTTCACCGGTTCCTATCCCTGGCCGATGCCCTGCGGGTAGGACGCGCAAGGAGCGCAAACTGGCAACCCTTAAGCTGAAGGAGTTGCTCGCATTATGAGAGAAAGCAACTTTGGGGGAAACTGTGGATGGAGTAAAATCTGTCGTCAGATTCAGGACTCCCAATCTTCAATGTTCAAATTATCGATTCTGGCAAACTCTCTCGTGTTATTGGTCACTAAAATACAACCATTGATGTATGCTGTAGCTCCAATGAGCAAGTCGTAAGGGCCTATAACATTACCATTGCGCTCTAATTTCGCCCTGATCTTTCCAGCATAATCAGCTGTCTTTTCGTCGAATGGGACTGTCTGAAAATACTTAAAAAAATAATCCAGTTTTTCCAGGTTTTCTTTCATTTTCTGACTTTTAAAAGCACCGTAATAGAGTTCAAATCTGACAACTGTTGAAATCCCGATCTCATCAACCATTACCGTGCCAAATCGTTGGAGTAATTTCGGGGAGTCTGCCTTAAGAAGACGAATACAGACATTGGTATCGAGCATATATTTCATAACTTTTCTCGCCTTTCAAATGTCCCTTGTGGACTTCTTTCCGGTAAATCAGGGATAAGACCGTAAAAGTCTTTCAGCAGTTTATTTTTGTCTTTTTGGGCGTTGTCCTCAACAGTTATAACTACTTCCCCCTTTTTTTGAGTGAATTCATCCGGTACTGAAATCGACTTCGGCAGTTTTTCATAAAACGTCTTTTTTGTTTTCATGATTCATCACCTCTCAGCAGTTTAAACAAATCATTTGTAACAGGAAAACGCCCCAACTTTTTTCCAGTTCATCACCTATGAGAAACTTTCACCTTGCTACCATGATATTACTTCAAAAAAGCTAATAATGCAAGGGGAACAGGAGTTACGGGCTGCTCAGCATGATGTTGCCCTGGGAGCGATACTGTCAAGCATATCAACATGCGTGGTGACTTGAAATCCGTTGCTATAGTTGGGCGGCCCCGCCGCTCAGCAGCGGTCGCCGCCCCTTACCTGGGAAGATGACCGTCTTCGGCGATCGTTTTTTTGTTTGGCAAAATTTATTGTTTTTTCCCTCTGCATCCTTTTTATGTTGTTTTGCGGCTTGCATAGAATGTGATTAAGGTGTATCATAAAAACGCCGTTGAGTGGTCTCGTTCACCAAAACTGTTGGGAATGCAGCAGATTGGCGCAGAGCCGGTATATGAAAAAGCACAACATCAGCCGATCGGAGCTGGCTCAGAGAATGGACGTTTCCGAGGCCTTTATATCTCGTATCTTTTCGGAATATCAGAATTTCACCTTGAAAACGCTGGCTAAGCTCGAAGTCGCTTTGGGTATGGAAATTATGTAGCATACTAATGCTATTGCTTTGGGTTAGATGAGGATTCAAGTCTATAAGAGAGCTTGAAAACCTTGAACTGAAGAATCTGAATGTTCTGATCGGTGGTAACGGTGCCGGCAAGAGCAATTTCATCGATTTCTTCCGGCTTTTGCGCGCCATGATGGAACTCAGTTTGCCAGGTTTAAAGAAGTCGAACCTTCAGTCTTACATCACTGACGGCGGCGGCGTTGACGATTTTCTGTTTAACGGGCCCAAAGAGACCGATGAAATCTCGGCGGAACTCCTCTTCGGACCGAACGGCGACAGGTTCTCGCTGGCACCTGTCGCCGGGGGGGGAAAACGTCGTGATCAATGATGAGCAACGATACTTCAAGCGTGGAAGCAGCGGTTGGTGGGATATGGGAAGTGGCCATACGCGGCCTCGACTGCTTGAAGAAAAAAGCGAACGGGGTGTGAGCGGCAGTCAGCACGGTGTTAGTTGTCATGTTTATGAAGCGATAGATTCATGGCGTATCTATTATTTTCATGACACCAGCAAGACATCCTCGATGCGCCGGTATGAGATTGTTGAGGACAATAAAACGTTTCGTTTTGACGGTGCGAATATCGCTCCATTTCTTCTTCGGCTCAGAGACAAATATCCTGACGAGTACGGAGAAATTCTCGATGCGGTCCGGCTGGTGATGCCGTTTTTCGATGATTTTTTGCTGGATGTGCGCGAGTTTGGCGAGAAAGAGAAAGTAAATCTCTCCTGGCGTCAGAAGGGTTCCGATTACCCCATGCAGCCGTATCACCTATCGGACGGATCGATGCGTTTCATCTGTCTCGCCACTGCTCTCTTGCAGCCCGTGCCCCCGTCAACAATATTGATCGACGAGCCGGAACTGGGGCTTCATCCGTATGCCATTGAGTTGCTGGCGGAACTTGTGACTTCCGCTGCTCAGGAAACACAGGTCATTCTCTCGACGCAATCCCCGCCGCTGGTTGACTGTTTTGAGGCGGAGGATGTTATCGTGGCACGTCGCGAGGACGGGGCATCCTCCTTTTCACGGTTGTCTCACGACGATCTTTCCGAATGGCTGGACGAATATGCACTCGGGGAGCTTTGGCGCAAGAACGTCATCGCGGGAGGACCCACTCATGAGTAGCTGCACGGTATATGTCGTGGTGGAAGGCACGACCGAATTCACGTTTGTTCGTGAGATACTGGCGCCCCAGTTTGGCTTCCGCGAGGTATTTCTCCATCTCATCGAAATTGGTCGCCCGGGACGCCGCGGGGGCGACGTTCGCTTTGCTCGCGCTCGTAGCGATATCGTGCGCTATTTGAAGCAGCAATCCGATGCGTATGTCACGACGATGTTTGACTATTATGCGATAGGGTCGGATTGGCCAGGCCTCGACAACGTTACGGATTCCACCCCTCCCAAGCGCAGAGTGAAGGTTCTGGAGAAAGTGGCGGCAGACAGGTTGGAAGATGACCTTCCGAACGCAGACGTTGGCCGGCGTTTTATCCCTTACCTTTGCCTGCACGAATTCGAGGCGTTGTTGTTCAGCGACACCGCCATTCTTGCAAAAGGT
>PUNP01000664.1 GCA_003551785.1 Candidatus Brocadiaceae bacterium
CTTCGCTGCTAAATCAATGGGGTTCGGTCCTTCATTATGTTGTCCGTCTGAGAATACGAGAACTACAGGCCGAAGGTATGCTATCCCCTCATTCTGTCCCTGGTTTTTTTCTGCTTTATTCAGTATGCAAAGCGCACTTTCCAATCCTGAGGTCACATTCGTCGATCCTCGGGTAGTAATAGGTTTGAGTGCTTTGACAAGGACCGTTGCTTTTTCAAGTTCGCTCACGACTTCCGCAGTTTCAGAAAAATCCACCATGGCAATGCTGAATCCATCCTTATTCTCCGGCCTGGCAAGTTCTTTCACTAAATCCAAACTGGCTTTTGATGCGGCCTCTTCCTTATCCCCGCTCATTGAACCAGATGCATCTCTCACTAAAACAATGTTTTGCCTGACATTACGACATATCCAGTTGGGTCTTTTTACACCGCAGACTATTTTCATCTCATTTCCCTCCTCATTACTGGTTATCTTTTCCTTCAACTTCTATCGGAACAGTCCCGCCTGTAGCAATTGTAGCGACAATGGAAGCAGCTAATTGCCCAGCAATTTTTTGAAGCTCTTCCGGGTCAGGAGAGTTTGATATGTGAAAAACCAAGCCTTCTGCATTTTCCGCAAGCTGCATAAGTTCAGGTGTTTCTTCACAAACGAGATACAGTAATATCCCCTGAGCCCTTATTTTCTTCCCGAGTTCAGCTGCCGAAATTCCTGAAGCAGCCGGCTTCGTATCACTCGTGGTGAACGCTACTATCGCACCCCGGCCGCGTGAGGGATCCAGAGTCCAGGGAACACTGTCTAAAAGCGATTCGATCGCATCCAGATGGTGCTCAGGGGGATCGCCGCCGCCGCCGTATGTAATCTTTTTAATATCCTCAACGGCTTCCTCCGCGGTGCCGCCATCCGTGTGCAGAATAACTTCCTGCCCCTCATCCAGGTCCCCATGGCTCTGTACCCAGCACGTAACGTTTTTAGCTTTAGCTGTTATTTGACTGATAACGATTTCAAAAGTTTTGGGTATTCCTGTCTGGAATGGCTCCGACGACCCCGTTCTGTCAACCGTACAGGCAATTTCCACTTTGCACTGCACCTTTTTCGGCCGGACGGCAGACTGAACAATGGAAGAGCCCTCTGCCCTGTTATCTGACTCAACGAGTTGCCACCCGCATGTCGGGCATGCTTCAACAGCACGGTCTACCGCGCTCCTGCAAGATGGACATACTGCCCCGAAATTTTCCCTTTCCTGCATGTCTGTTCTCATCATTTTTCTCCTCCGGTTTACTTCCTGTTTATTCTCTTCCTACTTGCCTGAAACGGAACTCTCTTCTCGCTGAGAGCTCATTCCATGTTTTTTCGAATTTGGCATCTCACCTCCTTTCTGTTTGATTCCTTCATAATATAAGACGAACTGAAAGCGGAGATACTGACACGTTTTTTTGTAAATGATAAGGATGGGGGGGGATTTTAGTGAAAAATGAAATTTTGCGGAAGATATTTATGATGGGTTGCTATTGTCGTTCCGTGGGAGGGATCAGCCCTTTTTATGGGACTACATCTGTTATTCAGGCAAATTCATACTTGGAGTCACATCAGATAAATTCAAATTAATTTTCGCTGTTTTTTACTTTTCGTTTGGCCTTAGATTTAAATAAATGAATTTATCTTCATCAAAAAGTCCCAGGTCCCTCGTCTGTAATGGTTGCCTTGAGTGGCGAGAGAAAATTATGGATGAAAGATTTGATTAGATTTTGAGTGCTCAATGACATTTCAATTCTGTTCACAGGTTGTCTGGATAAAACACAAGACGATGGGATACGTTCTTTTGCTTTGGTGGGGGGATCAAACTAGAGTTTGGAGAAATTCATACTTTTCCGGCAAAATCGTAGGCTTTAGGCTGTATTACTAGTCACATCTTTTTTTCAATTTTCTATATGGTCAAGGCCTATCCATTCTTCTAAGCTGTAATACTAATTTGTAACAATCGTCGCAAAAAAGGACATGCGCCTCCAGATTTGCTAAAGTTTCTGAATCGATCTCTTCTTTTTCTGTAGAAAACTTAGCTAACAACAGCGATGATGGACATTTTTCTTCTTTATGCTTTGGAAGAGCCTTCATCTTCTCGCTGAACTCTTTAATAAACTCAAGATATTCTTTACATTCAGCACAAGTTTCCACATGTTCTTCTAGAAATATACGTTTCTCCTCTGAGACTTGCCCGTCTATCAGTGCAAGGAGCTCTTCTTTGTAACATTCGGTTTTTTCAGTTTTTTCCCTTTTCATGATTGGCTCAAGTCTTTTAACATCTTAATGAGACTTAAAATAAAAATTTCAAGGTCAGACTTCTCATCTCTAAAAGATTATCGTGTAATAAACGGTAAATAGTTCTTTCACTTGGCACACCTTTTTCGGATTCAAAAAATTCGACCAATTCTCTTATTTTCATCTCTTTATAGAACCGCAGAAATAATGCCTTGGCACTTCTGGGATTACATTTTGCGTGAAAAATCAAAGCGTCTTTTAAGTTCTTGTTTAGTTCCACATTAACTACATTTTGGAACGGGTTGGAATATGGCGAATGATAACGGGATTCATATTTGAGGGATAACTGAGTGAGAGTCTCATCATGAGGAACTTCCTCGCTAATTTTGTCTGCTCCATATACCTTGGTATATCGCGAAGGAGATTCCTCTTTTTTTGTTATAGCTTTTTCTTTCCTGCAAATGTCTATTAATACGCTTTTAATTACCAGTTTTAGCCATTTCTGAAAACGCCATTGAAAGATTTTATCATCATCAGCTTCATCTACAATTAAAGAATTAATACTTTTGTGTAGTTTGAGATATGTATTAGAAAAAGCTTCATCTATAAAGGTTTCTGCTGTATAAGTTCCAGGTTTGTGAATTGAGGAAAAAATTTTTATGCTCGAATAAATCATTTTTTCATATCTGGACCACAGTTCCTTCATATACTCCCTACGTTCAGGAGATTCCATGGACGCAGTTTGAATTTTGCTTATAAGTTCTTTAACTGCTGTTTGAGTTAATTTCACGCTTTTCACCCTACGTTTACAAAGGGAAGTCTAAACTAATTGCTGTCGTTTTGTCAAGTCAAATTATGAGTTTGTTTTTTTAGTTATGAGTTTTTAGAGCCTTTAGAGCATTGTTATCCCGTAGATAACACAATCCAAGCCCTACAGCATCGAACATATGCCCCCAGTAAAGATCTTTGTATCTTTTGCCCTGGTTAAAACGGAAGACAAGTTCCGGGTATATAAGCGTGAGAAACTTTGCCATATCTTTTTTTGAAGCATTGCCGTTCCCGCATACGACCTTCCTGACGGTCCTCGGGCTGTATTCATGGAAGCTTATTTTTTGCTTACGGGCCATATCTTTAATCTCATCGACTAAGATGTCCA
>PUNP01000044.1 GCA_003551785.1 Candidatus Brocadiaceae bacterium
GAAGCGTTTAGAAACTAACGGGCCGATATTCGAATCAAGATTTTTCACAACAAAACGCCCTTTATTCGGCTGTATAGTTTCCTCCGGTTCGTCTCTGCTGAGCAGCCAGGTAAACTGGTCAGGCAAAACCGGGATATCGCAGCGCATAAACACCCTGATCCCCCCCGATTCTTTAATAAAAGCACGATCCGAAACCAAATCCCATTCCGCCCTGGGAACTTTTAACTTTGACATGTATAATTCCGCAAATAGTCGATAATGGTGAATATTCAGTGAACCCCCTTACCTCATCAACACCGTAACGGCGGTGCTGCATGGCAAACTGAGAAATTACCGGTAAGATTCATGCTATAAGTATATTAACAACTTCACCGCCTCTCTGCAAATATATCCAAGTCCTAGGGGGGGCGAAAAGGTGCAACATAAGCTGTATAGTGAGGCATGGGGGTTGTCATTCGTATAGCACGCATCCCTGCGTTCGCCCTGGACAGGCAAGATGCCTGTCATACATTACGCCTGCACCTTTTCGGCCACGCCCCTAGGTAAGCTACGGTAGGTCCCGCCTGTCCAAGACTCATTCAGACGTAGGATATAGGAATGACCGGCCGGGCATCCTGATAAGTAATTTTTCGCAGCGAACAGGCATTTGCCTTACAGTCGGCTGAACACCAATGAAAAATAGTAGAGGGATTTAGATGCAGGAATTTTTCGCTCCCATTTTTCGCAACTTTGAAGGGGAAAGCCGCAATTAAACGATGCACATTATTCTTTAAATCAGCAAGTCTGCGAGTGCCGGCTTCTATCCAGCAGTTCTTTCATATTATCATGCAGTATTTTCTTTTTGTTGCTTGCTGATAATTCCGACTGCAATACCGGCCCCATACCCCATGAAATAGGCAGGTCCTGGAGGTCTGAACCGAACATAACACGATTCGCCCCGGCGGCTTTGACCAGCCGCTCTATATCACGCGGGCGATGGACCGGACACGTACATATCCACAGATGATCATACTCCTTCGCCAGGGAAGCGCAGCTAAAATCGGCATGCCCCGTGATAAAAAAAGCAGATTTATATTTGCTCAGCAGTGACTCCAGGTAATCGGGAGTGCCCCAGGAATGGTTCAGAATGTACCAACCGTTCTCATCAGCCCACTTGCAGCATAAGTCAATCAGCGCGTCCTGAGGCGGATACTTTTGATATTGCGGTATCAGCTTGATCCCGGAAAGCCCCATATTACGGCACCGATGCAACTCGGACAGGATACTGTCGCGCCCGCGATGAGGATTGATGCCGGCGAAACCGATGAATCGTTCGGGATAGCGGGCTACCGCAGCAGCTACTTCGTCGTTACCAAAGCATTCATCGCTGTTAACGACCGTAAAACTGAACGCAAAGACCTTTTTCACCCCCATCCTATCCATATCTACGACAGTTTCTTCGACTGAAGCCTCCGGGATATGGTATTCTGGCGAATAACCGCCAAGATGCCCATGACAATCGAGAAATGTCATATCCCGGGGTCTGATACCGGTCTGTGCAAAACGCTGGTAACCGTCGCTTGGCGGCGGCAATTTTACTTCCGGGTATTGCGGTTTGCACCAATGTATGAGCCGGCGGAGATTGCCGGCGGCGATAAGGCGTTTATCCTCTGTCTTGATATCGGCCATCGCTACAGTAGCAGCCGTGCACGCATGATTAAGATGAGGCCAGTTGCTCGCGAATATAAATCTTTCCGCCCCCCAATTTTTTACGAGATGTTCGACGCCGCGATAAAGCCAATAGCCGCTCAATTCTAAATGCAAATTACTGCAGGCATCAAGGGCCTTATACAGCATTCGGTTGGTACGGCGGAGTCGGTATTCACTGAGCACGACCGGCAGTGCGGGGAAGCGGCGGCATAACTCTATAAGCTCTTCCCAGCGGCAGGAATCCATCGATTTTTGTCTACTGTCATTATAATTGATAAAAATGGGAACACCGGCCGCGGCAAGCGGCTCAAGCGCGTCATCCACCACCCAATCGAGGAGAGAGAAGTTATACTGAGTGGGGAAAAGAAACACCCCCCCAACCTGATTATGCCGGAGGCGTTCGACAATCTCATTGGGAGATTCGGTCTCCTCCCGTGCACCATGCGGTATAAGAGCCCAGGCGGGATGAAGCCGGGGGTGAGCGGCAACAATCTCCAGAATCCGCTCATTCCCAGGCGAAGGATGCTGTTCACGACTCAGGCTATCGATGACCAGCGCCTGCTCTATACCGCTCCTGTCCATATCATCAAGCAATTCCCTGACGGTATGCGGACCGCCCTCTGAAGTGAGTAGACACCGCCCTACCGTCGAGAAAGCATCGAAAAATTCTATCTTTCCCGACATTGACATGACCTCATATATCCTTGAGTTGTTCAATATTTGAAGTAACCTTCCTGAATGCCGCACCGATCTGTTTTATGAGCGGAGAGACATCTTTCCACCACGGCCCGCCCCCTATTTTCAGATCCAGTTCACTGCAGCGTTTTTCTGTAACCGGGCAGTCTCCTTTTTCATAGGTGATATTTTCACTGCGTTCGGATGCTTTCCAGGGGTATCCACAGCCAAGCCACCATTCTTTTTGCTGAAAGGTCCTCCTGAGATTAATAGGAGTGCCGACATAGCTACCGCTTACAGGCACGCCTTCTGCACTGAGCGCTTTTATATATTGATGACGCTCGACACCGGAAACTTCTTCAGCGACGAAAGTAAAAGGTAGGATATGATAAGCCGGATCAGAGCATTCCGGAATTTCCAGAGAGGTGATGCCAGGCACACCCTGAAGTTCTTTTACCAGCAAATCGGCATTTATACGCCGCCATTCGTTCATTTCATTCAGGCGTTTCATTTGATTACAAGCCAGCGCAGCGGAAAAAGTGCTTATTCTATAAGTATATATCAAACTGTCAACCTTCTCTTTAAGCTCGTCATTGGTGATTTCCTTCCCCACTCTTCCGGGATGCATCCCGGCAAGAAGAGCTTTTTCATAAAGTTCCAGGTCTTCGGTAACCAACATCCCAGCGTCGCCGGCAGCCAAATTTTTCCCGGAACCGATTGAAAAGCAGGCGATATCGGCATATGTACCGACAAATTGGCCATTATAACGGCTGCCTTGTGCCTGAGCACAGTCGGCAATAACCGTAAGACCATACCGTGCAGCCAACTCCATGATGGGTTCCATATCAGCCGGTATGCCGTAAATATGCACCAGGACAATGGCTTTTGTTTTATCGGTAATTTGCTCTTCAATTGCTTCAGGGTCGATAGTAAGCGTTTCCGGTGAAATATCGGCAAAAACGGGGATCCCACCGGCCTGCAATATACAAGCAGTGGTCTGCCCCCAACTGTATGGTGAAGTAATTACTTCATCGCCCAACCCGATGC
>PUNP01000105.1 GCA_003551785.1 Candidatus Brocadiaceae bacterium
ACTGCCTCAACGTGTGCCTTAACCTTTTCGTTAATCTTTTTGATATGTTCTGCGGTCATCATACAAGCAATAACGGTTCCGTCAGGCCATTCCCTTGCGGTGCCCTCAACCTCACGGGTTACGCCAGTTAGTTTATTGTTAACCGTATCTTTGCCCGTGTAGGTAACAGTTTCGTAGTCGGCAGGGTTGTCAGAGTGGAACCTCTCGTCTTCACAGAGGACAGCCACACCAACTTCACCTGTAAGAACATCAGGGAACTTGGCGATATCAAGAACTGTTACCTCTACCGCATCAATTAAGGTGACTCCGCTTGTCTTGGAGATAGGCGAATAGGCTATGGAATTAAGTAATTCTGTCATCTATACCACCCCCTAAGCTACAAACTCATCGGCTTTAACTTCGTGTTCAATATTGGTGCGAACAAAAGCACCAGTAATATTTTCGGATACCGCCTTGCGGTGAATCTTGACTGCTGTAATATAGGCACCGTCTGGAACTGTTAAAGGATCAGCATAAGACACGGGATTTCCTGCCCCGTCATCGAGTGCGTATTCGACAGTTACGGGAGGGTCGCCTGGGGTGTTGGTGCTGGCGATAGCAATGTTTTCATAGGTTAAGTTGGAATCATCGCTCTTAAGCCAAAGAATCACTTCATCAGTCAGCGTCTGCCCCGATACGACCGCTCCCTGAACCGTGTCCTTATTCTCCGCTGTTATCTCTTGGAGTGCCGCTTCGTCATGATACAATCTTAAAGCCATTTAACTCACCTCCATACTGCCGGTTTAATGTGACGTGCCCGGTGCATACCTCTTTGTTTTGTAGTGTGCTTGTCAATTTCTGATTTTACACGATAGTATTTATTCCAGTAATTTTCTTCTAATTCTAATTCTTCGTCTTCCTGTTGGTATTGAGCTATGAAATAGTATTTTAAGGCATGTACAAAACGCTCTGGAATGTCCGGTACATCTGCCAAAGACGTGATGGGGTTAGGGTACCGGTAATACCATATTGTTACTTGATCTGGTAAAACTAATTCTTGAAACGTCATTTCTTTGCCAAAGTATTTATATCCTTTAGAAACATCATCATTTAAGTTAATTTTTGGTAATTCCCCATTTTTACTTGCTTTAACCATTATAAGTTCGTAAACATCGCCAGAGCTACTGTGAGTAGGCAACGCCACGGTGCGGTGTTCTTCTGTCAAATCAGCATAAGCTGTTGTTTCTAACCGCAAAACTTCTGCCAGGTCCATTAAACATTCATTAAAAGCTATAATAACATCTTCAAGCAAAAATGCTAATCCAAGTCTGTCTTCAATTTGCTTTTTTAAATCTTCTACCGTCATTTAATTACACCCCCCAAGCCGCCTTACGAAAAGCGGGTGCTACTTCTTCGGCTCTTCCTAGCATATCGTTTTTTCTTTTACGTTCCATACTTTTTTCAAGTTCTTCATTTTGTTTATCTAGTTCTTGATATATTTTTCTTCCGTGACGTTTTAAATCATATTTCTTAACGAAATCTTCACAACGTGCATCCAATTCTCTAAATGGAACATTTAAAGAAAGTGTGTCCCCCATATTTGCCAAAGAATGTATCTCATATCTTTTAGTTTTAATATTAAACACTACAAATAGATTACTATCTATAGTGCGTAAACGTTCTGGGATGCGATAAACATTAGTAAACACAGGGATTAAATGTATTTTACCTCGCAATCTGTCATTAACTTTATCTTTATACTGGTTCACAATAATCCCCCTAACGTTGTTGATCGGTTTGTATACCAAAAAGTTGTTTTATCTTTTCATTTACTTTTGCAATATATCTAATCAATACTGCCAACGCTGTAGGGTAAAAGATATAACTAAACGGTTCCCCTTGATATTCTGCAACTAATGACAGAATTATCAAACCTAATACATATGGTAAAACATTTGTACCCAAAAATCGTGGTAATTCTTGCCATGAAAAATTACCCTGATGAACAGCTAAAATTATTCCAAAGATAGTGTCCACGAGAATTGCCAAAACGATAATCAACAGGACTTCAAAAACGGGTAAATTCAACACAAAATCTAGATTAAATTCTCCCAATGTCATTTTCATACCTCCTTTATATCGGTGGTTGATTTGAATCTACTCTCTGCCGTTGCCACTTTTCATATTGTTGATCGTCATAAACCGGGTCGTCTGGCCGGTATTCAACAATCGGTTGTTCAGTCTGTTCCTTATGGCCTTTCCATTCTCTGATAGCACCCTGCCCAAAATAGCCACCAAGAATAATACTGATTAAGGGCACATAGATTTGTATGATTTGATAATCCCTTTCCCCGAACAAAACATGGGTTGTAAAGATCAAAAACGGGATTATCACGGTCAAAGCCAAAATTTCCTGGAATTTAATCTGTATGCTTACTTTTAACTTTTTGGTTTTCTTGTCTTTTTTCATAGGTTAACCCTTCTTCGCATGGTATCGTTTCAGCACAGTTGCTAAAGCCGCATATGATACCGGATGGTTTGGATCGATCTGGCCTTTTTCATCGCCCTGCATAAACCCCTGCTGCACAGCCCAAATTAGGTATGACTCACCCCAATGTCCGTCAAAGCCCATTTCTTCTGCAATAGTACTGGGTGGGTCCAAATCTGGTGCTGATGCTTCAGTGTTTAGAATACCGTTCAAGTAATCCCTTACAATACTGTCTCCATAATCTAGGTTTGGTGCCCACTTAGCTCCTAATTCTTCCACGTACTTAACCGTTCCTGCCCACGATAAGGATTTAACAGTGTAATACCTACCGTGTGGGTGACCTATCGGTTCCAGTCCTGTATAAGCCGCCAAATGATTAAAATGTGCCCTTCCCCCATCTTCCGGTGTAGCAAAGCTCTCGTGAGCGTTTATGTCCTCGTTGGCCCCACCTGTCCTTACTTTTATACCTGCCCAGTTGTTCATTCCCGGAGAAACTACTCCACCATACCTGCCGAAGGCGGTTTCCTTCGCACTCTGGGCATAGGCAACTTCTGGTCTTATGCCTATTGCTTGACCAATCTCCCAATAAGCCTGGGCAATATCCACAAACCTCTGGTGAGCGTTCCTACCCATAGCCCACTTTTGGGCTTGACGAACTGTCGCCTGTGGTGCTCCCAGGATCGGGGTGCCTTTTTCAGTTTTGGGGCTTGGCACTTCTATCTGCAGGTTTAGTGCCAGAACAATACCTTGTTGCATGGCTTCTATTAACTGCTCCTTGAAGGAGTCCTTTTTTAATAACCCAGCATCGGTGTGGTTGGTTAGAAAACCCTGCTCTACCAAAACTGCTGTCATATTTGTCTGTCTTAATACCTGAAAATTGGCTGTTTTCCTACCACGATTGGGTCTTCCTGCATCAGTCCACACTTTAGCATTAGGTACATGAATTATATTTCGGCGTTGGACAGTTACTTGTGGTGCTGTGGGATAAATAAAATCTTCATAGCCTGCGGCGTTTGACCCGTGGGCATTGGCATGAATAGAATAATAAAGGTCGGCATCTGCCCTGTTAGCCATGTAAGCCCGTTCCTGCCGGTCAATCTCTGCCCGTTCATCCAGCCGGTAATCGCCAGTTCTGGTTAAGATTACTTTTGTGTCATAGTTTTTTAACTTTTCCGCCAAGCCAAGTGCCAGTTCCAAGTTAACGTGCTTTTCCAAGAGACCGTTGCCGGTAGCCCCTGAATCTGCTCCACCATGCCCGGGGTCAATCACAATAGTTTTCATGGTCTCACCACCATTTCAACAGTGTGTTAATGATAAAGGATAAACCAAGCCCTGCAATAAACAACACTAACACCCAAGCCCACATGGGAATTGTTACCATTTCAGATAGCAAAGTTACCTACCTCTTTTATCATTAATGCTTTATATAGGGCCAAGACCGGCTACTAAAAGGATTACCAGGTTTAACATACCAACAAAAAGAGTAGCTATTATGCTTGTGAAAATCCAGTTGACTCTTTTCTCCAATATTGCCAACCTCCTATCCTGCTCTTTCTGTCCCTTTTGTATGTTTGCTATGTCATTTTTGTTGATAACCCCTTCTATGGTCTGGCCTTTCGGCATAACTTCCCCGTTCTTGATTGCCTCTTCCATCTCTTTACGTGTTACGTATGAGTTGTTTTTTTCACCTCCGGTAGTCACGGAAGCCCCCCTTTGCTACTTCGCTTAGGGGGAGTCTCCTCCCCCCACAATTATATACCAATAGCGATAAGTCTTACCGTTGCTGTCAGGGAAGTCCCATTTGTTTTTTCTGCCCCGGCAACTCTAATTGCTGCTGCTGTACCACTCCCGGAAACCCCGATAGACGAAACACCCGTTCTAATGAGCGTGTTATCGGTTCCTGCTGCTCCGGCAGAACCGGACGCTGCCACGTTAGTGGGGGTATAAGCCTTGAGCTTATTATTGTCATGATCGTACTCGAAAATATAACCCGCCGCCGGAGCCGGAACAACAACATAAAGCGTACCCGTGCCCAGTTTGGCAGGAGTTATCTCTATCCCGCCAGTGGTATACGACTCCGACACAATGTCTACTTCCACCACATTCATCCTTGCGTTGCCCAACTTGGCTCTATTTTTTAAGGTTGTCGTTACTGCCAAATTAATGCACCTCCAGTAAAATAAAGTAAGGGGCCAAGAAATGGCCCCCTCTTTTAATGCTCTGTGATACCATAAAGCTCAACCTGGCCACGTGGGAGGTCGCAACCAAGATCACAATACTTAACCAAGGTAGCTTCCCAAGCAGCTTTATCAGTAATACGTGCTAACATTGCCCCGTCTTTATCCAACCAATCCCAATCTTCCACTTGGTACATTGCCCAGTTATCCATATCCAGACAGTACAATTTCCCTGGCTTGATGTACTTATCTGCTACCATGGGAGTACCATTGTAAGAAAGAACTTTCCAACCGCCCTTCAAATCCATGGTGTTAACGTGCTGTTTCATGGCAGTTTGAAGGTTTTGGTATGCCCTTCTTACACCGTGAGAAGTAATCATGAAATTGGTTTTAGCGCCGGATTTAAGCTCTGCGGTATCAATGGCTTTTTGAATTTCAGTTTCAGAAATTTCACCATTGACGTTTTCACGTGTAGCTTTAAACCAGGAATGCTCGGTTCTATCAATTTCATAAATTGTATTGGTTTGGTTAAACACAGCTTCAACACCGGTCATTTCTTTATCATAGTTACCTGCAACCACCACAATATCGGTATCTACAGTTGATGGGTCTGAATCAGCCGCCATCTTAAACTGTGTTTCGTTAACCACTTCCAATATTTCTTTCTCTTCCACACCTGCACTACGTTGAGTACCACCGGCCTGAAGAATATCCACAAGCATACCTTCAGCAAGGTACATTGTAGTGTCCACGTTTACGGTTACAACGTTAGTGGCATAGGCTTCTTGGGTAGAAACTGTTGCGAGTACACCCACGCCATCACCAAGCACCTGACGGGAAAGGTCGAGCTTGGCATCAGTTTCACAATCCTCAATCTCTTGCTGAAGCAATCTGGCAAAAGACCCAATATTGGACCGGGAAACTGCAATAGTTTTATCAGTAATTTTAAAACGAGAAAAGATGTTCTTTGTTTCCCACTTGGCTTGTTTTGTTTTACGGCTGTTAGCTTTTGGTAAAGTACCATCGTCATCACGGTTTCCAATACCACCAACTCTACCGTAACGCAAAGCCATAACTATTTTATCACCTTCGACACCATGTGAGGTCTTTTCCAATTGAGCTAGAAAAGCACTAGCTTGTTCATTAAGTTGATAACGTAAACCATCTAAATACCATAGTTTGAGTGCTTCTCTAACATGATCAAGACCAAGGTTAAGAGTAGCCATTTATATTTGCCTCCTTTTTAAGATGTACCACCAAACTTTCCTCTAAGATATCCCATGAATTGTCTAGTGGCATCTTTCGTATTCCTTACTGGTTCTGATGGAGCTGTAGGAGAAGTGCCCCCGGGTTGATTTCCCATAACTTGAGGGGGCTGTTGTTGCTGAACTTGCTGTAAATACTCATTAATCACTTGTTTCTTAATTTCAGGGTCAATGTTCTGTTGCTGCGGTTGCTGTTGTGGTTGCTGTTGTGGCTGTTGTGGCTGTTGTGGCTGTTGCTCTTGTTGTGGCGGTGGTTGCTGCTGTTGTTTTTGTAAAGACCTAGTTTTGGCCATACTGTACGCTACTTCTACAGCATTTGGCAATCTAACGAGATAATCCCCCTGTTCTTTAATTACTTCTTCCATTTCGGGTTTCAATTCTTCAAAATCCGAGTACCTGTTAGCAGTTTCTTTAACTTGCCTGTCCCAATATTTTGCACTTTGTTCTTCCTGAACCACCCTGCTCACGGGTTCTATGTGCCTTTTAACAGTAGGTTCTAGAATCTCTGTAATAGCCTGTTGAGGGTTTTCATAGAATTTCTCAAGCCAAGCGTCATTTTGTTCTTTAATTTGTTCTGGTGTCAATTCAGGTTGTTGAGGGGCTTGTCTAGCTTGTTGTGCTTGCTGTTGAATATACCCCATCAAACTTTGCGTTTGCTGTTGCATTTGGTTAAACTGCTCACGCATTTGAGAAAATTCTTGCCCGTATTCATGAAGCCTTTTTTGAGATTCTTGATAACCTTGTTCCAATTCTTCAGGAGTTTTATATTTATCTGCGTATAATTTGTCTGCTTGTTGTGGTGGCTCTTGTGGTGGCTCTTGTGGTGGCTCTTCGCCACCCTCTTGTGGTTCAGCAGGGGTGCCTTCATCGGGTGTACCAGGCTCCACTAGTTTCTCGCCTTCTTCTCCTTCTGTCATTTCCAAGAAGAAGTCCTCTAAAGTTTGTTGTTTTTCCGGTTCCTGCGCCGGTGGTGCTTCTACCGGGTGTGCAGATCCCCCAGATTGACTACCTTCCTCAGCAAAAAGCTGTAAATTCATGGCTGGCCTCTGGTTGAGGGTATCAGCTTTCATAAATCAAACCTCCAATTTATTTTTTCTTATGTTTAAAATATTCAACCTGTTGTAAGCGTTTATTGGCTTCCTTTTTTGTCTTGTAAGGACCCCCCAGGTTCTTGCCTTTTTCACTTTTAACTTTGTAACCTTGGGAGGTCTTTTTTACTGTCATAAAAGCTCACCTCCTGCCGGGTAATCCTGCCTTTCATTCGGCAATATGTCGGCTCCCGGAACCGGGAATCCTGCACCGGGTGTTTGAGCTGGAGTGTATGGCATTCCTTCTCCTGGATCGGCTGAAGGTGAACCCTGTCCTCCTTGTCCCCCATGTCCGTCTTGTTCTTCTAAAGCTGGCATCAAGTATTCTATATGCATGTCTGTGTGTTGTTGAAACATTTCATCTATCTGCGGGTTATCCCTTACTAATGCTTCATACTCTGCAGATAACCTATATTTATTATGCCTACTTATGTGAAGAATATGGTCATCATAAGCTACGGCAACTGTTTGTTGCCCATTACGCATTGTTAAATTTTCCCGTTCAGCTTTGGAAGTATGAATTTGTTCTTCCTGTGCTCCAGTTTCCCAATGTCCCAATTCTATCATTTCAAAGATCTGGCTCCTGGCCTCTTTGTCTATGTTTCCAGTTTCGGGGTCTTGTAACAACCCGGCGTTTAACAAGTCAAACACCATTTGTCTACGAGCAGCCGGGCTTTCTACTATAGCGGACATTGCCTCAATTATTACATCGTCAGAACGGATGTCTGCACCCGTCCAATCCACAACGTCAACTATGTTGTTTTCACCTATCATTCGCAATATCCTTGAAGCCATAGCATAGTTTTTGTACAACCTTAACCATTGTTTGCCGTTCTCAACCAGGAAATTTTCAATGTTTCCGGCAACAGAGGACAATCTAGTGTCATCCTGTTCCAAGGCCAACGAAATAGCTACCCCAGATTTTACGCCGGGAGGTGCTTTACTTTGTCTGGATATGTCGGAAACCCCGGAAAGTGAATTAAATTCCTGCAGTATGGCCGCTTCTTCCTGGCTAAATTCTGCAGGCAACGCTTGGTTTTGCATTGGTTGTGGATATTTGTACCCTCTCTCCACAATGCAAATGTAGCCAGGGGAACCAGCATTTTGTTCCATGTCGTCTATGTCGGTTGACCCCCGTTCGGCAAAGTAAGAGCCAATAGATGCCCTGTTCAGGTATTCCGCTTTTCTATTTTTAATGGCGTTGTATCTCCGTTGTAACGGAATCAAACGCTCAACAACCGTCTTGTCCCAAAAAACACCCGGTCTTTTAATACAACTCGCTTTAGCAAATGGTAATGCCAATTTATGTTCTTTACCAACGGGGAAAGGCAGCGGCCCGTAATGTATTAATTTCTGCCCGGCCACTATAATTAACCTTCCCCTTGAGCGTTTTCTACTGGGAACTTCCCAATATTCTTTTACTATACAACTGTCTTCTAATTTACCAACTTGAAAAGTGAAACCACCCATTCCATAACCCAGGCCGCCAAAACCAACCATGGAACGCTGTAATCTGGTGGCCACCGCATCTTCGGTGGTTGGTCTAACCCCCCAAATATCCTCAACATCATCTACGTTGTAAACCCTGGCGTGAATGGCACTTCTAAGCTGTTCTATACCTGATTTGTAACAAGAGTCCGGGAAAAATTCTTGAGAGGGTACCATTACTACGTCCAAATCCCCCTCACGTAATTCACTCCCGTGATAGCCTGATGTGTACTCTTCTGTCTGTTCCATACCAAAACCCACAGCACCGGGGCTTATTAGAGGTCCTTTGCTAGTATCCCAAACATTCTTAAAAAAGCAGTTCCCGGTAACTTCAAGCCAGGCAAAAAACTCCGGAAAAGAGGCTTTAACCCCGTGGTCGTAATATATGTTTCTTAGTAAATGGCTTCCAACCTTCGCAGACCTGATGTCCTCTGGTTCATTTGTTCCGGGTCTAAGCCTCAAAACCGGTCTCATTCTGGAAAGTCTAGCAATTCTGGTTTCAATAATCGGGCCAATGTGGTTGAATGGCTCCCTCTCTTGCCACTCATACATCAATGGAACGTCAAGAATGTCCATACCTGCCGGGTTAATATCCACGAAGTGGTTTCCTTCAACGAAAGCCATGTTTAATCGCCACTGGAGTTCAAATGGTCTACGTTCCTCTAAACGGCGTTTGTATTCGTTGTTGACAAGGGTTACTGCATCTTGTTCCGTAACTCTCTCAACTTCATCAATGTTACTAGAGAATAAATTAAGAGGATTTAATTCAATAGCCATTTATTAACCCTCCTTGGTAGCCTGTTTGGATATTTGTTCCATTCTTTCTGCCTCCATAGCGTCCAAACTTCGCTTTAAACCGGCCCTAACAACGTTCCGGCCAGGGAGGGGTTCGTTTTCAGGTTGGTGGGTATAGTACTGTTCATAGTCTCCGGCCATTATTCTGTCGTATAAGTCCTTTCTTTCCTCTTTATGGGCTTCTCTTTCCTGTTGGGTAAATATTTCTCGCCAAACGATATAACCTAGAAGAACAAACACCAGGATAGGCCACATGATTTCTCCCATTTATTACGCCTCCTTTTGTTCTTCTGGGTTGGGGCACTCTTGAAGGTGTTCATAATAGAGTTTGTAATCTGTAAAAACTTCGTCACAATCCCAACAGCGATAACCCAATGGTTTACTTTTGTCTATTCCCTCTTCCACAACGCTCGGCATGGTCTGAATTATGGTTTTTAAGCAGTTGTTACATATCGGTGTTAACAAATTCCGTGGCCCATCTGGTCTACCAATGAACCAGTCAGCCGGTGTGCGGCAGTTATACATCCAACAAAAAATCGATCTATTGCGGTTAGGAAAGATTTGTGGCGCAGAGCGTGTTGGCTTGAGCATTTCAAGTTTTACTACATGCTTTTCTGTGTCCTCATCCCAGGGAGTTACTTTCTCACCTTCTGGGGGGTCCACCCATTTCTCCACCGGGTCCTTGAGGTCCTGGGGGTCCTGGGGGAGGTCCTTGAGGTCTTGGTGGGGGTCCTTCTGGCCCTTCTCCGATTTCTTCGCCATGTGGTCTTCCCTCCGTTCCTTGAATTGCCATTTTAGCTGCCTTCAGTTCCTGCTCTGCCCTGTCAATCGCTTCCAAAAGCCTTCTGACTTCCGGGGATTGCATCCTTTCCATTCCCCCTCCCGGTGGTCCCGGTGGTCCCGGTGGTCCCGGTGGTGGACCGGGGGGCGGTCCTCCTCTCATTCCTCCTGGGGGTGGTCCCGGGGGTGGTCCTGCCATTCTTCCTGGTTCCTGTGGATATGGCATTAGCTCTCAAACTCCTTTCAGACTAGTTTTCTTAATCTTTTTTGGTTGCGTTTAGCAACCTTTTCCTTGTGTTTCTTAATCGGTGATTTATTTTCTTCTCTCGGTGGGGTTGCTTCGTTTATGTGCCAAGCAACCAAGCCGTAACCAAGAGCGTCAAACCAGTGGTCTTTAGCACTTTTTTGAACTTTCTCAGGGTCCCATTTGTCAACGAGAAGTCTTGGTAAGGTTTCAATTAACCTGTTACAGGTGCTGAAAATTTGCAGTTTGGCTGTCACGTGTGGGTTTGATTTGTCATTGTCGTCTAAGTAAGGTTTCATGTATTCGTGCACCACCGCTCTACGGGAAACCCTGTCGGTTCTAACGTCTCGTGGTGGTTCCATCAAGCCGCCAATCCCCCCGTCCATATAGTAATCTGCAATGCACTTTCCGGTTTCCGGGTGTTTAGTGAAAGCGTCTCTACCAGTAACTGTGAACATGATGTCTTCAGGTTCCGGCATTCCCGAACCGTCTTCAACAACGCTTTTCGTCACCACCATAGCCGCTTGTTCAGAGTAAACTACCCTCGGCTCATAGTCTTCCCTGGAGTATTCCCTGTAACAGTAAACTTGTCCGTCCTCTGAAACCGCAAACCAGTACCAAACAAATGGGTCGGTGTATCCTGGGTCGTTTGATCTCCAACGGGGCCAATGGTCTGGAATCGAGAATGGTTCACAAATGTGAACTTCCTGGTTAAATTCCGGGAAAGCGTGTCCTTCAGAAGCTGAAAACGCTTCCTGGGGTGTTGCCGGGTATTCTGCTTGGTGGTTTGGAAGGTCTCTTTTGGTGTTTTCATACCATTCTTCATCTCTTCTGGGGTCTGCCCACCACGGCAGGAAAATTGGTTTAAAGTTATTTTGTCCTCTTTCTGCTGTTTCCCAAATGTGTTCAAAAAGCGTTCCACGGGCTGCTGTTGAAATCCCAATGACCTGTCCGCCGCTCGGTCTGTTAATTGAGGGGTAGGCTGCGCTGTAAATCTCCCACGCCCACTGTTGAAATGCCCACTCGTCCAGTATCACTACGTTTGCTGTGAAGGAACGACCAGAATCTCTGGCCGCCGTTAAACTTTGAAATACTGAACTTTCATCATTTTTGTGGTGAATGGTTACTTTCAAAGCACTTGTGAACCAAACCGGACCACCCCACCCAATCTCCCGGTGCTTTCTTTCCTGAACCAGCCAAGAGGGGAGGTGTCTCAACATGAATTCCATCCTGCGAATCAACTCTTTAGCGTCAGGTTCCTCTCTTTTACTCAAGGCGTTAACCTGTTGTCCTACGTTAAAGAGCATCCTCCAAAGTGAATAGGCCAAGGCCAGCCAGGTCAGCCCCAACTGCCTTGCTTTTAAAATTATCAAGAGCCTGTCGTTCAGAAAAGATTCTATTACAGGTTCCTGACTCTCCCACGGGATGAAGGGAATTGCTAACCCCTTAACGTCCCTATCCTCTATTTGAACTACCTTCAAGAATTCCCTGAAGCTCCTCTTGTATTTCTCTTTCAGAATTTCTTGTTTCCAAATCTCCGGTTCCTTCGCTATCGCCCGTCCCAGACTTGAGCTTTTCAATAACGAGGATGGCACGCTCTACCACCTCCAATTCATCGTCCTGTAAATTAGCAAAATCGAAAGAACCAAGCAAGCGGCCAAGGCCCCCATTCATGTGGTGTTGGTGGTCTACTTTGTCTTTAAACATTCCAATGTGCTTACCAATTAATTCGGTGGCTTTAATGGTGTTTGCGGCATCAAATTTATATTCACCAGTGGGGTAGCCCCGTGAATCTAAAACGGGTTCAGCTTGGAAGCAACGGTCAGAAACAGCTTTTAGGCGGTTCAAAACCCAATCTTGGGTGATTTGGGTGCGTACAATGCGTTGTTGGGTGGCGTTATCAATTGCTTCTTTAACCGCCGGGATTTTTAACAACTTGTGTGCGGACTCACGTGCTGAACTGTGACCCGGTCCATAGGAGTTTTCGTAAGCTTTTGCTACATCCATTTCGGGGTCGGCCAACAGCTCATGGACGAAAAGAGCCTGTTTGTAGGTTAAATGGTGAGGCGTGGTTGGGGAAGCTACGTTTTGGGCACCATCAAATATATCCATACTTATCTCCTCCTAACCCCACCCTAACACAGGAGCATATATTGTGTCAATATATTCACGGGGGGAAAGGGGGGACCCACGAAAAAAACCGTATCCCCCGAAGCGACACACCCTACCCCACCTCACCCGGGTACCCCACCCTACCCTACCCCTACCCCTACCCCACGAGACCCCGTCCCACCGGAACTCACGAGCCTGATAGCGAACACGTGTTTGTATATTGACAAGCGGCTCGGCCTGTGTTTGGGTAGAGTTGGACGGTGGGACACGGCCTGACGCAGGGTCTCAGCGTACCAAACCAACAAGGAGGCGTTCAAAGTGACGCAAGCACAACAGAAGGAAGAGAACAAGGTGCAAGACAGGGTGTGTCTGTGTGGGTGTGGCGAGACCACGTCAAACGGAAAGAGGCTGTTCCTACAAGGCCACGATGCAAAACTTCTCAAGACGTGGAAACAGGTAAAGTTGGGACAGCTACCAGAGGACGTTGTGCCAGAAGAGGCTCGTAAGCTCCACGCAGAAGGTAAACTTCCCGTCCTGCAAAAAGCAGAACGGCAACTGGCAGAGAGCAGGGTTAACACCGCAAGCAAATTGGAGAAGGCCAAAGAACGGGTGAAGAAGGCACAGGAGGACGTACAAAAGCTGGAAAAGCAGCTAAAGTTCGAACAGGAGCACCAGAAGACCCAAGCCCAGAAGGAAGAAAACCACAAAAAGCAAAAGGAGGCGGCCAAGAGGCACAAAGCTAAGAAGGAAGAACAAGCTAAGAAGGAAGAACAGGTCAAGAAGTAAAGGAGGAAGGCGCACCCGAAAGGGTGCGTCCTCTCCCTGTGTTCCAAGACCAACCAAAAGGAGTGAATAGAATTGACAGGTAAATCTGATTCTCAACGCCGAGTGGAGAAAATGAAAGCAGTTATGGAGGCTGAATTTGGCCTAAAATTTGACACACTGGAAGAATTTATGGATGACGTTAAAAATCTGGTGCTTCAGGAGGATAAAGTTGAAATCCGGTCTGACACCCCAGAAAATTTTATCCAAGACCTGGATGACAATGGTGAGCTTATCTATTCCATTGGCTACCCGGAAGAAGGGGATGATGTCTTATGTTGAAGGAGGAGCCTGAAGTGACGACCACCGTTCACAACAGCACGCTTCAAGACAGGCCAGGGCAACTGGAGGTTTGGTTGTGCGTTTCGACCTTCAAAGAAGACCTTCTTCCTCCAACAGAGTCGTTTGAAGGTGCTTTGATTGAAAACCTAACTGTAGACGGGAGTTTTGACGTTGAACTCTCGTTTGTCCCAAACAAAAGCTAAGCAAATTGAAGGGCGGCCAAATAGGTCGCCTTTCTTTTTGTTTTTCAAACCGAAGTGTCCGGTTTACACGTCTAAAAATTTATTCACCAAACAAACGTTTGAGATTATCCGACCAAACAAACGTTTGGGGCTATTCGGTTTACACGCCCTCTCGCTGTCTTAAATAAACCACCAACAAACGAACGTTTGATATTATACGATTTGCCTCTCGAAGGGACACGGCCCCTGACGGCTGGGACATGATATCATCTTGTAAATGGTTTTTAGTTTGGGACACGGCCACCCGCTTCTGGGACACCGTGTCAGTGTAAAGGTCCAGACCTTTACATATCACGCTGACTCTGGGACACCTGTGGGACGCTCTGGGACGCAAGACTTACGAGCCACGTCAGGGCGGGGGCTTAGACTATCTGTAGCTTTGGGACAAGACTGGGACGGCTACCCTATCTCCCGACCCTCTCCCCCCTCCGGGGGAGAGTCGGGACGGGTCTGGAGCGTCCCACCGGCCCTCCCCTGGGGGGTGGGACGTGGGACATACCATCGGAGGCCGTGTCCCATATGCAGCGTCCCAAAACCTGGGACAACGAACGTTTGTTTGGTGATTTATTTATCAGATACCCCGTCCTGCCCTTTGGCCGCTTTTTAAGGGGGGTTGGGTTCATTAAGCCTTCGAACACGTGTTCGTGTATTGCGCCCAATTCGCAGATTGTGGTATAATGGAGTTAGGAGTCCAGAGGGGGAGGAGGTGAAACCAGTGGATAAGAAGGCGATTTATCTAAAGATTTTAATCGATAAGGAAGACCTAAACAAGAATTTTCAAAATTACCACAAGGCACCTGTGACACCAGAAGGGGAGATTGTAAGGTTGATTGCAGAGCAACTCAATGAATTTTCCGATGAATATGTGCACGTAGAGCTACAGAAATCAGTTGAAGGTGAAAAAACCACAGAAATCTGCGAATGTTGTGGCCAGACGGTGGAGGCGTTGTGTCTTGAAGGAGACCCCTGTAATAAAGGCAAATTAACTTGTTGGTTTTATTGTCCAGAAAGAGAAGATTGTAAAGAGCACTGCATCTATTTGAGTCCTTTAGATTGTCAAGCCGAAAGATCATAAGGAGGTGAATGTACTGTGTCAAAGAGACATTATCATGTGCTGTTCGGATTGCAGGGCGGCTACATGCCCGAAAGCAACGAAATGTTTACTACTATACGTGAG
>PUNP01000286.1 GCA_003551785.1 Candidatus Brocadiaceae bacterium
GTGCCTGCTTTTTCCGGCAGCGAGTAATCACCGGTAAAGTCTCCATGGTCGGAGAGGAAAATTATCAGCGTGTTGTCATATTCGCCTTTTTCCTTAAGCGCTTCGATCACTTCACCGAAGAGCAAGTCGATTTTTGCGCACATGCCGTAATAAATGCGTTTTATCTCTTTCCAATCGTCATCACTCACTTCGTCGGAGCGATAAATTTTGCGCAGATCATCAAGCATTCTGAAGTCATTTTCCGGCACGGGCAGCCTGGCCGGAAGTTTATCGGGGTCGATCATGTTGTAAAAATCTTCTCCCACCCTGTAAGCGGGGTGCGGCCAGGAGAGTGGGAGATAGACGCAGAATGGATTTTCAGCCGAATACGAGGAGATAAAATCGACAGCCCCAAGTGTGTTGGTATAGTCGCCGTCAGCCACCTTTTCACCATTTCCTTGCTTCGGCATAACGCCCCGGTAAAAAACGCTGTGCCGGGGGTCGTGTGGTGAAATTTCGGGCGGGGGGTAATATTCCCGGTGCGGTTTTTCGGGACGATATTTTGTGTCACAGTATCTCAAATAGTCTTCCTTTTTTTCTACGGCAAACAAATCATTTTTCCCGCCCCACCATATATGGTAATTTTCGCGGCCCAAAACGGAGAAAAGGTTCGGTTCGTGCTTTTGGAGCATGTACCTCATTGAACGGTGCCCATGCACGTGGGGATACCATCCGGTCATGAAAGAACATCGGCTGGGGGTGCAGACTGGGTTCTGAGCGAAGGCATTGGCGTATGATACACCGCCCTCTCTGACGAGGCGGTCGAGGTTGGGAGTGACGGCGCCGGCATTTCCAAGGTGCCCCAGCACGTCGCCACGGTATGAGTCCGGATTGAATATAATGATGTTTGGTTGTTTATTCATTGGGCAAAGATAATCCTCAAAAAGTTTTTTACGTTTTATGCACCTCAAGGAGTTTCAGCAACATGTTCTCGATTTGCGAGTTATAGGCATTAATGTATAACTTAGCATTACGCTATTTTACGGCAGATAAGCACCGTAATGTCTGAGTCGTGAGCGCAGGGCATTAGTATCGACGTTATGCACTTCAGTGTCAGCGGATGCGGCCATGGCAGCGGCGATACCGGCGGCTTCGCCGGTGTTGAGACAACAGGCCATAATTCGTGTACTGCCATTGGCTCTGCGGTCGGCCGAGATGCAGCGCCCGGCTACCAGCAGGTTGGGTATCCCTTTCGGTGTAAGACAGCGATAGGGTACGCCGAAACTCTCGCCTTTGCCCAGGCTCCGTACCTGTCTGTTGTTACTTTCTTTCAATTCTGGTATAGATTTTTTTGTGTTTGCAATTGCCTTTTCCCTGGAGGTTCCATGCACGTCTATTCCGTAGGCGTTACGGCAAATTTCATCTTCAAAGTCGGCTCTTCTCAGATAGTCGTCGAGTGTAAGAAAATAATCGCCGGCAACGCGTCGTGTCTCCCTAATTCCCATCATATTCCCACTGGCTGCAAGGAAGGAATTCCGGAAAGCATGATGGTATTCGCTGAAGGCCTGGTGGTATTGTTTGACCATCTGACGGCCGGTAATAAGCGCCTGAGTGATGTTTTCTGGATCGGTATTATCGACGTCATAGATGTGGCCAGTGTTAAAGCCAAAGACTCCTGGCCCGATTTTTCGGTAGCATGAGTGCAGCTCTTCAATAAGCGGGTATTTATCCGATTTTACGGCTTTCCATACGGGGCTGTTTTCATCGTAGAAGTGGATACTCGGGCCGTGTGCCAGTGTGTTTTCATCGACGTTGGAGATAACAAAACAGTGCGTTGCCGGTTGCAAGCCTCCGTTTTCATCGCCTTTCAGAAATTCAGCACCGGCCCAGGCTGCCAGGTCGGCATCGCCGGTGCAATCGACAAAAATCTTTGCCTTATAAGCCGTCAGGCCATCCTTTGAGGCGACCAGCAGAGTTTCCGGATTGCCCTCGCTGTCGCATTCCACCCCACAGAGTTGACTGTGGAAACGTAAGGTTGCGCCTGCCTCTGTGGTCATCTCGTCGTAAATTCGTTTGAGCAGTTCCGGATCAATCGGGGGTGCGACAAGTTCGTTTGTTTTCAGGGCATCTCTGAAGTGCGGCATGTTGTCAGCAAGCTGCATCCGCACCCTTTCCGCAAGTCCACGGGCAATGATTTTTTCTCCGTCATGATATCCGCAAAACCAGGGAACCAACCCCATCGTTCCCATTCCGCCCAAGGCACCATTCATCTCAATAAGAAGTGTATTGGCGTTTTCTCTGGCAGCCGCGGCGGCGGCTGCGCAGCCTGCCGGCCCGCCACCTGCAACTATAACATCATATGAATCGTCCAGTTCAACCATACAAGTTTTGAGAGTGTGAGTCTTATTCATATAATCCTTGAATTCCTCCCGTGCTTACGGTTAATGAAATATGCAGGATGTCTCATCCAGTGATGGCGAAACGGCTCACACCGCACGCGGGTCCTGCCGGCAGGGTAAAACCTCGCCCGTGGTCATGAAGTAATCCAGGAGCAACCTTTCCATCTGCTCTTCTATATCGGCATATTCCTGCTGTCCGCTCAGATTGCACAGTTCGCCGGGATCATTTTCGAGATCGTAGAGCTCGTTGTGATCGACATACGCACGTCGAACGTATTTGTGCTGCGGTGTTCTCGCGCTGACCGCGTATGTGCCGGCATCATGGTAGGGCAGGGCCACCTTCGACTGTAATCTGTAGAAATCCTCAGGAGGGCGTTTTTTTACAGCAAGATTTTTGAATTGAGTTTCCTCTTTACGGCTGCCTACTTCTGAAAAGACGGCCGCCTTTATTTCGGATTTGTCACCTTTCAGTGATTCACAGAGGCTTGTCCCCTGGCAATCTTAGCCGGGGGCGAAACCGAGCATATCATAAACGGTGGCAGTCATATCCACCAGCTCAGTCAAATGAGTACGCACTCCGGCAGCGGCATCGAAAGAAGCCGGCGGTTTTATAATGAAAGGCACACGAAGCAGGCAATCCTGAAGTGTCCCGTGTGTTTTTTCCGGGAGCGAATAGTCGCCGGTGAAATCGCCGTGGTCGGAGAGGAAAATTATCAGCGTGTTGTCGTACTCACCTTTTTCTTTCAGTGCATCGACAACCTTGCCGAAAAGAAAGTCGATCTTGGCGCACATGCCGTAATATATTCGCTTAATGTCTTTCCAGTCTTCCTCGTTTACTTCTTCGGACCTGTAAACTTCCCTCAGATCATCCAGCATAGGGAAGTCATTTTCCGCGACGGGCAGGCGGGGAGGGAGTTTATCGGGGTCGATCATGTTGTAGAAATCTTCTCCCACCCTGTAAGCGGGGTGCGGCCAGGAGAGTGGGAGATAGACGCAGAATGGATTTTCAGCCGAATACGAGGAGATAAAA
>PUNP01000533.1 GCA_003551785.1 Candidatus Brocadiaceae bacterium
CGGCTGGCAGCCAGGCTGGAGGCCGGAATCGGTTCGGGAGTTGGCAGACTTCCGCTGAGCATCAAACCCTTTGTGGTGCACAAACGTGCCTATTCAGGAAATGCCTATGCGAAAGTTCAGATTAATTCTGCGATTAAAATCGTCACATTGGCTCAAAATTCGTTCGACCTGGTGGAGGCTCCTTCCGGTGTCAGTATGGAAACGTATTCGCCGGCAATCGATAGCGCAGACATCAAAACAAAAGTTCTTGATGTGCAAAAACAATCCGGCAAACTATTACTTTCTGATGCCGAAATTGTGGTTTCAGGGGGACGCGGCATGAAATCCCCGGATAACTGGGAACTTCTGATTAAGCTGGCGGATCTTCTTGGTGGCGCCGTAGCCTGTACACGACCGGTATCGGACGAAGGCTGGAGGCCGCATGATGAACACACCGGACAGACGGGTAAAATCATTTCGCCAAACTTGTATTTCGCAATAGGTATTTCGGGGGCAACTCAGCATCTTGCCGGAGTAAACGGATCGAAATATATCGTTGCCATAAACACCGATAAAGATGCCCCGATATTTGAAGCGGCAAATTATGGAATAGTGGGCGATGCGGTTAAAGTTTTACCCGGGTTGATTCAGGCCGTTGAGGAGGTTACATCCTGACCTGGCTGATCGGGCTGACCGGTTTTCCAACATCGTGTCCCGACTGACTTGGGTTTGAACATCGTCTCCCGGCAAACCGGAGGAAGGAAAACATCTTTTTGAAAAGTAATTTATGATCGAGTTTAAAAGTAATTTATGATCAAGCAAGCAATATTTCTGTTTCTACTTATTGCCGCCGTTTATCTTTTTTATCTCAATGTAAAAAAGATTGTAAGGAATATTAAGCTGGGAAGGGAGGTATCGATAAAAGATAACAAAGCCAAACGATGGCGGCTTATGTCCCGGGTTGCCATCGGCCAGTCGAAAATGATGGCACGTCCGGGCTCGGGAGCCTTGCATATCGTGGTCTATTTGGGGTTCATTATTGTTAATATCGAGATGCTCGAAATCGTAATCGATGGCATTACCGGAACCCACAGGTTATTTGCGTTCTTCGGAAGCTCCTATTACGTTTTGATAACACTGTTTGAGATTTTTGCCTTCGGGGTTATACTTGCCTGTGCCATTTTCCTGATCCGCAGAAACCTGATTCGCATGGAACGCTTTTGGAGCAGGGAAATGACGACCTGGCCAAGGCTCGATGCCAATATTATTCTCATTGTCGAAATTCTGTTGATGGGTTCCTTTCTGACCATGAATGCCACAGACGGGATTCTTCAAACACGGAACGTGGCACACTATGCCGCTGTCGGCAGTTTCCCGCTAAGCGCTCATCTTCAGCCTTTGTTTACCGGCTTACCAACGGAAACGCTGATCTTTGTTGAGCGTTTTTGTTGGTGGTTTCACATTATCGGGGTACTGGCATTTTTAAACTATCTCCCCTATTCCAAGCATTTTCATGTGTTCCTCTCCTTTCCGAATGTGTACTATTCCAAACTCCGACCGGGTGCCGAAATTGAAAATATGCCATCGGTTACCCGGGAAGTTAAACTTATGATGGATCCGAATGCCGCCATACCGGAAAAAGAGGGAATCGGCGAACCTGGAACCAGCGAGCCTGCTACCTTCGGGGTAAAAAATCTTGGCGATCTTACCTGGAAAAACATCATGGATGCTTTCGCCTGTACCGAATGTGGAAGATGCAGCGCCTGTTGTCCGGCCAACCTGACCGGGAAAAAGCTCTCGCCACGGAAAATACTAATGGATATTCGTGACCACGCCGAAATGGTTGGAAAGGATACGGCACGAAAGAAAGAGAAGCCCGATAATGGAAAATCGCTCTTCGACTACATCACCCCGGAAGAGTTGTGGGCATGTACTACCTGTAACGCCTGCACGGAGGAATGTCCGGTAAATATTGATCCTATTGACGTGATTGTCAATATGAGACGGTACCTTGTGATGGAGCAGGCCGCCGGACCCGGCGATTTGAATGCTATTTTCAACAATATTGAAAATAACGGTGCTCCCTGGCAATTTTCGCCGCAGGACAGGCTGTTGTGGACCCAAAACCTGGAACTGAAAACCAAGGAATCCCCGGTAATCCAATAAAATTATGGGAAGTGAAAAAATGGATATCCCCGTAATGGCCAACCTGGCATCGGAAGGAAAAAAACCCGAATATCTGTTTTGGGTGGGATGCGCAGGAGCGTTCGATGACCGGTACAAAAAAGTGACTCGGGCTTTTGCAAAAATTCTGATTCATCTGGAGATCGATTTTGCCGTATTGGGAACCGAAGAAAGTTGTACAGGCGACCCTGCACGCAGAGCCGGTAACGAGATGCTCTTTCAGATGCAGGCTTTGACCAATATTGAAATTTTGAATGGCTATGACGTTAAAAAAATATTGACCATATGTCCGCATTGCTTTAATGTTTTCAGGAACGAATACCCGCCATTGGGCGGAAACTATGAAGTATTACATTACACACAATTCCTGAAAGACCAAATAGATGCCGGACGATTAATCATCTCGTCCGATCTGTTTCAGGATAAAAAAATCACCTATCACGATCCTTGTTATCTTGGCAGAGGGAATGGCATTTACGATCCCCCGCGCGATGTGCTCCGGGCGGTCCCTTCTGAAAAAGTGGAAATGAGGAGAACCAGGAGCAAGGCACTATGTTGCGGGGCAGGCGGAGGACAGATGTTTAAAGAAGCGGAAAAGGGGAACACGGAAGTCTTTCTGGAACGTACCGGAGATGCCCTGCACACCGGTGCCGATATTGTCGCTACGGCTTGCCCGTTTTGTATGGTGATGCTGACCGACGGTTTGAAATACAAAAACAAAGAGGAGGATGTCAAAAACTTTGATCTGGCCGAACTGATTGTACAGGCGCTCGATATTTAAAAAATGAGTCCACACTAAAAACTCCATTTCACAGGCTTTTTACCCCCTTTTTTAAGGACGGGAAAAGCCACTTTTGTTAGAAAAAAATCACTTTTTAGAGTGGACTAAAAAAATTATAAAAACTAATACAATGAAAAAATGAAAATAATGGAAGAACGAAAAATTTTGAAAAGCGGCGAGTTTCTGGTAGAGGAAATTGAGCCCAAAGATATCTTCATACCTGAAGATTTCGATGAGGAACAACGCATGATCGCTCAAACATGCCAGGATTTTCTTGAAGCGGAAGTATACCCGAATTGCGATGCCGTGGAGAAGGGCGACAGGGAATTGGTGAAATCGCTATTGAAAAAAGCGGGGGAACTGGGACTTATGGGCATCGCGATTCCCGAAGAGTATAACGGATTTGAACAGAACTTTGTCACCCAGATGCTGGCGGCCGAAAAGATCGGGGCAGGATATTCC
>PUNP01000430.1 GCA_003551785.1 Candidatus Brocadiaceae bacterium
CGTTAGTGGTTCTGTCCACTATAGATGGGTAGGCATAGTTCAATTAAAGGTGCTATTCATATTTAATTCAAGTTGTTTCTGGAGATTTTTAAATGAGTGTCGATACTTCGGAGCAGTGCAAGCGTAAAAGTGTAGGCGAAGCAGTAGAACATTTGAATAATTTTGACTTAAATTTGAAGTTTTCCGCCGGCGTCTGGTTTTTCGTACCGGGCGGCGGACGCTTCCACGAAGCGTATATTGACGCACCTGAAACCGAGGATGCCTGGTTAGATATGGTGTTTGAAACCGCCGCACCACTGGTAAAATATGGTCTTCATGGGTTGGAAGCGCATTACCCAAACGAAGTTAACGAAGGAAATATTGAACGGTATATGAAATTTGCTGAAGAATCAGGTATCAGGCTCGTAACGATCGTTCCCAACCTGTTCTATGACCGCGATTGGGAATGGGGCGCTTTAAGCAATCCCGACCCGAAAATACGCAGTAAGGCTATTGAACGGACAAAAGCCGCTTTCAAGCTGAATAAACAGGCCGGCACCGATTTCTCCGTCGTTTGGCCGGGCATCGACGGATTCGAAAACCCGTTCGGAATGGACTTCATGGCCGCCAGAGACAGGTTCTGTGAAGGACTGGCGGAAGCAATGGACGCTGCCCCCGGCGTGAAGGTTGCTGAAGAACCAAAACCTTATGAACCGCGCGGCAAGATACTCTATGGCACAACGCCCGAAGGTATCCTCATGGCACAAAAGGTTGAATCTATGCTGGAATCCGATGAAAATAAGAAACGTATTCAAAACGGTGAAAGCATGGTCGGACTGAACCCCGAAATCGGACATATGCTCATGGGATATGAAGACCTGGCTTATGCTTTCAGCCTCGTGATGGAGTATGGAAAGCTTTTCCATACCCATTGGAATGCACAGCCACTTGGGAATTACGACCAGGACCTTAATGTTGGCGTCATTGCACCGGAACAGATGGAATCGGCCTTATATGCGCTAAAACTTCACGGGTATGAGGGATATTTCGGGCTTGACATCAACCCTGAACGCATGCCCGTCGAGCGTGCTTTGATCAACTCGATGGATGCCCTGAAAGCGGCCAATGAGCGAATTAACGCCCTTGACCACGAAAAGATACTTGCCTGTACCAGCAATCCGGCTTATAATAGAGGAGTTCTGGAGGCACTCCTTATCCGCGCCCGTGCACCCAGGGGAGTCAACCTTTCTCCCATGCCGAATGTAGGTATGTAAACCCGGCATTTCTCACAACCCGTAAGGCCAGGGACGTAGCCGAAAAGACAATAATGCCGCATCTCCAAGTGCAACCGCCCCCCTTGGGGCTAATTAATTTTTTGTCATTTTATTCACACACATAGAAGTAGAAATTATATGCTCCTCAATGGGTAGAATATGGAACTTAAATATAAAAGAGATTTTGAGAAGGCGCGAAGACAGTGGGGTGATTTCTGGAAAGGTCGCATGAATCGGCCTGCCCTTTATTTGAGAGCGCCAAAATCGAAAAAAAACGGTTTGCCCCAGCTCACTAAATCCTATCCTTACGGTCAATCAGGCCGGACGGAAGCCTGGCTGGATGAGTTAGAGCAATATTTTGAGGGTACATTGTTTTTTGCTGAAGCGATACCGGCGGTGCCTTTGGGCTTTGCCCCTGATCACTTCAGCGCTCTACTCGGCGCTGAAATTCACGTCCACCCGGAAAATCCTGATACTGCATGGGTTGAGCCATTTGTTGAAGACTGGGAGGATACGGAGATCACCCTCCGTAAAGACGGATTTTGGTGGAATCGAACCTTTGAATTTATAGAAAAGTTTAAAAAGCGATTCAATGGCCGGGCCATGCTCTGTCCTCCGAACATCCAGGGCGGGCTGGACTGTCTATCGGCTATTCGTGGAAATCAGCAATTGCTTTTTGATCTTATTGATTGTCCGGAACAAGTCCATGCAGCACTAAAAAAAGTCAATGAGGCTGTTAAAGATCTGCAAAAAATTTATATTGAGGAAATGGAAGTCCGCTCCAGGGGATCGGTGAATCGGCATCTGTTCTACTCGCCAAATCAATTAATAGGCGTTCCGCAGTGTGACTTTTCATGCATGATCAGCCGTGATATGTTCACCCGGTTCCAAGTGCCGGCTTTGCGCGAAGAATTAGAACAACTCGGTAATAGTGATTATCATCTTGACGGTCCGGATGCCATTCAGCATCTGGAGGCAATATGTGAACTTGATAAAATTTCAGTGATCCAATGGCAGCCAGGCGCCGCCGAAATGAACAAGGACTGGAGCCGGCTGTATGAAAAAATAGATTCGTTGGGGAAAGGATTAATTATTGTTGGCAGTGATGCTCTGGAAAAAGGAGAGACTCTTTGGAAAACACTTGATTCTCGACAACTGGCGCTCTTCACCGATTGTGAAGATGCCGATCATGCGAAAGCAGTAATTGATCGTTTCGATAACATGGCTGAGTTCAAGTAAACCACGTTTAAAATCAAAAGAAAGGATTCAAATGAAAGGTAAAAAAACAAACAAAAACGCATTGAGTGGGAAAATCAGTCAATGGCTGCACCCGGATTCATTGATGTGTGAGGAGTATGAGGAACATGAGATTGATCTGGACAGTTTTACTTCTCCTTATCTTCCCTGGAAAGTCATAGATGGTAACGGCGATCAGGAAAAACGGACGGCGGCTGACTTAATTTCGGCCGACGGTGCAGCGATACGGGTACAGGTACTTGACAGAGGGATGCTGCGTTTACGTGTGCGACCGGGTAAAGGACGTGAAAAAAGGACATCTCCTTCCCTTTGGCAGCCATCCACAACGGAGAAACTGGGACTTCTCCATACAGATCAATTCACAGCCTCGAGTTTGGATATCAGTGACAATAACACGGAAATCAAAGTAAAAAGCGGAGAGATAGAATACCGCCATGATATTTCATGCGGCGATTTCACAGTGATTATCGATGGCGAACCGGCTGTTCAAAGTGTAGATGGTGGAGTTCGCTTTTCGTCTGAACCCCCGGAATATGGTGGCCATCGATCATTTGCGGGCTTCGAACTCGACGCTGATGAATCTGTCTGGGGATTTGGCGGTCGGGCCCGGCCGCTTAACAGACGTGGAGAGACTATCGATATTTTTTCTGAAAAAGTCGGCCAACTCTACGGTGACTACGGTGGTTTTCCAATACCTTATTTTATAAGCAGCCGGGGGTATGGAGTGTTTTTCAACAATCCCTGGCCGCACGTTTATTTCGATATGGGGGCAACCTGGCCTGACCGCTGGTTCTTAACAGCGCCCGGAGGATAGTTTGATCTATTCGTTATTCGCGGGCCCGAGGTCGCTGATATTGTCCGCCGCTTTACCGCTCTGGCAGGCCGTATCGCTC
>PUNP01000920.1 GCA_003551785.1 Candidatus Brocadiaceae bacterium
GATTCAGCCGGAGCGCCGGTGGTTCAGATGCAAGGCGCAGTGAGAAGCCAGACCTTGACAGGTCGGCGCCGATCGGCAACGCAGCAGATGAGCCACCGCCGCCCGGCCCTACGGGAGGCATCCTGACGGGCCATTTCTTCGTTGCAGCTCCGCAGGGACCCTTGGGGGTCAACTTTGTCGCCGCACCTTAAAATGACCTCGTCAGAATGCCTCTGAATCCACAAACTCAAGTGGAATGGACCACTAGGGACGTGGCCGAAAAGGTGCAGGCGTAATGTATGACAGGCATCTTGCCTGTCCAGAGCGCACGCAGGGATGCGTGCTATACTATGACAGGCATCTTGTGTTACTATATTTCTCATTTTGTACCTTTTCGGCCGCGCCCCTACATTTGACAAAAAAGTTGTGATTTAATAAAATATGAATATACATTCATGAAATGAGCACGTATTCAAAACTTGGCGGTATTCGGAGATAATATGGTAACTGTAACACGTAAAGAGCGGGAGCGGCGGCGGCACAGGCGGGAGGTGCTGGAAGCAGCGGAGGGGCTGTTCAGCAAGCGCGGTTTTCATGAAACTACTGTCCAGGATATAGCTAAAGAAGCCGAATTCGCCGTTGGAACACTCTATAACATGTTCGATAATAAATCTGAAATTTATTACGAAATCGTCAGAATACGTGCATTCGAATATTTAAAAACAGTTAAAAAAGATTTAGCTCCGGTCAGCGATCCCGTAGAAAAACTGAAAAAAATCATTCGGGCAAAAATCGATTTCTTCAATCAGCACCGTCAGTTTTTCAGTATTTTTTCAAGGGTGCTGCATGAACAACCGGATGAGTGCCCGCTCAACCTCTCGGAACAGGGGCGCAGGATTTATGATGAATATATAAATTTGATTCAAGACATTTTTAAGCAGGGCCTGGAAAAAAAACTTTTTGCGGATACCAGCCCCGAAATGCTCACTCTTGCATTTGAAGGTATCACCAGAACGGTTATTTCTGATTATTTTCTCTGTGAAGAGAGTCCTGACAGCAAGGTAATCGAAGAAGTGGAATTGGTATTATTTAACGGCATTCTGAGATAATTTGCCGGGTTAACCTGCATATTTCACGCGTTTTCAGTGGTGTATATGTGGCAAATGTCAAACGCCGCTGTATTCCTATACTGCAAGTGCAGACTTTTGCCGCAGATGCGCCGCTGAAGACGCGCCCGAGAGGGTAAACCGCCGTTTGAAGACTCACTTGTACACACTGCAAATTTTGAAAGCCTCCAAAATGATACTTTACACATTGATTATCAATGCGTTATATTAAATATTGTCGTTGGTTTATGAAATATGCAGGTTAAAGTTTATCCCTTTTAATTTGGCGGAAGAATATGATGAACATCAAACAGGTTAAAACTATTTTGGTATCGTTTTCGTTCGTCCTTTTGTTCAGCGCTTTGGCAGTTTTTACCGGTGGCTGCACGCCTACTCGGTCTGAGTATTATTCCGGGCTCCATCAGCGCCGGCGCGACAGTTATAAGCGGTGGCGTGATGATGTGGAAGAAGAGCATGCGCCGAACCTGGAAGGTGAACTGATGCTGGAAGACGCGCTTAACTTTGCGCTTTCCCATAACCCCTCTCTGTTGGCGGCACTTCAGATGAAACAGGAGGGACGTGGCAGGGTGGTCGAAGCCTACTCCGCGGCGCTGCCCCAGGTCACGCTGAGCGGCACCTATACGAGACTCGATTACAGGCCGATGTCGTTTGATATTGATGAACAGACAGGCCAACCAGATTTTTCCGAAGGCGATCGCGACCGCTACAGCGCCGCTCTTGACATCACCCAACCCTTGTATCAGGGCGGGTCGATACCCGTTGCGCTGCGGGCCGCCCGGCTGTATGCCTACCTCAGTGAAGAAGCCGTCCGGGGCGTGGTTGAGCAAACAGTTTTCAGCACGGCGAACGCTTATTACTCCGCGCTGCTTGCTCAGCATCTCGTCGAAGTGGAAGAAGCCGCTTTGGAATCCGCCCGGGCGCATCTTGAAGCGGCCAGGGCCCGACGCGCCGAAGGACTGGCTCGCGATTACGATGTTCTGCGGGCCGAGGTCGAGGGATCCAATATCGAGGCGTCCCTGATCGAACAGCGCCAGGAGAAGGATGCCGCTTTCACCGCCCTTATGCGTGCGATGGGAGCCTCCCAAAAAAGCGATGTCCAGCTTGCCGAAGATTGGGTGGAAACGGAATTTTCAGCACCCTCCTTCGCCGAATCAGTAGAAACTGCGTTCAGGAATCGCCCCGACCTGGCCAGGGCGACAATCGAAGCCGATATTTCTCAGGAGGCCGTTGCCGAAGTCGGGTCAAGATATCTACCTCGACTCAGTGCTTTCTACAATCACGCACACGAAAGAGATGACGGAAGCTGGGACGATGAATGGCGTGCGGGACTGCGGTTGAACTGGACTATTTTTGACGGTCTGGCACGCGAGGGCGCCATGATCCAGAAAAGAGCCGAACGGCGCAGGAAAGAAATTCTGCTTGGCGATGCAGAACAGCAGGCGATCAAAGAGGTAAGAGACGCGCTCCTTGAAGTGGAAAGCGCCAACCAGATGGTACAATCCCAAAGGATGAATATCCGGAGAGCTATGGAGACTCAACGGCTGGTCGAAGAGGGATACCGGGAAGGGGTTAATACTGAAATCGAATTGCTCGATGCCAGGACGGCCCTGACACGTGCCCGGGGGCTCTATTTTCGGGCGCTCTACAGGCAGGAAACCGCCCGGCTGTCTTTCAAAATGGCCACCGGCCGGCTTGCAAGTGATACAGATAAATCAGGTGAGGAATAATCATGGATAAAAAAATTGTCAGAAAAAGAATAATTAAAGGTTGTATAGCGTTGATTTTAGCCAGTGGACTCGGTTATGTGACTTACCTCAGAGCGACTGAGCAAGAGGCGGAAATGACGAGTATTGAGGCAATTGAACGTGAAGAAGGCAAGTCGGTTACTGTTGCTAATCCGCAGGAAAAAGAATTTGCAGAATATATCACCGCTGATGCGACGCTCAGGGCGCCTAATCGCTTTCCACTAAGAGCCAATATCAGTGAAAAAGTAAGTGATGTGCTTGTTGATATCGGTGATGAGGTCGACGAGGGTGATTTGATGGTTGAGTTTCGGAAAACGGATATTGAGTCGGATATCACGGCCGCCAGAACCCGACTGAAGGAGGTGGAGCGCAATTACGAACGTTTTACCAGCCTGCTCGAACGCGGGGTCGTATCGCAGGATACAGTTGATGCGCGCCTGACCGCACTTCAGGATGCCCGGTCGGCGCTGCGCAAAGCAAAGTCACGTATGGAATTTACGCAAGTCAAAGCGCCCTCAAGGCCGGAACTCGACTACTCCGCCGGGAATGTCCAGGTTTCCGCGCGTAATGTCGATCCTGGAGAGTTTATGGGTGCCGGACAGCATCTGATCACCCTAACCGATATGTCGACTCTTGATGTTGAAGCAACGGTGCCCGAGGGAATGGTTAAATATTTGAGTATTGGGCGGACAATTGAGTTCAAACTCGAGCATGAGGGCAAATGGCGGGAAGCTCAGATACAGAGAATCAGCCCCGAAACAGCTGATCCGCATCGGTTTTTTACCGTATATGCGCGCACCGAAAATCAAAAAAATGGCGATATATGGCTGCTCAGACCCGGTATGTATGCCGAAGTCAGGATACCTAAAGCGGAATCCCAAACATCCATGGCGCTGCCCGGCGGTGCGCTGCGGATATCTGAAGACGCATGCTGCTCCGTTTTTTCCGTGCTCTACGATGAAAGTGAAAATTCCGGTCATGCAGATTATATAATGGGCACAATCGAAGAAATAAAGATAGAGAGCGGCCTGCGCTATCAGGGCTGGGTTCAAGTGATTTCACCGGATTTTAGCGGCGGTGAGCATATCGTCATTAACCCCCGGCTCGACTTGGAGGACGGCGATAAGGTCAAGGTCTTTCAAAACACCTTTTAGCCCGCATTTCATAAACCAAGGACAGTTCCTGGTGTTTTTCAAATTTAAAGAGTGGACTTTCGTATGGAGTCCCGAAGGGACGGGGTCATAATAGCCCAGGATGGAATCCTGGGAGACAGGATGATGAACATAAAGCATGAGCTGAAAGCTCATTTCTAAGCTTCACATAAATTTCGGAAAGGTAAAAAATGACTATATTATCGCAATTGATCAAAAAAAGAGTGTTGACTACCGTGCTCGTGCTGATAGCGGTTATCATGGGCGGATTATCCTATTTCGCTATGGGCGTCCGCCGTTTCCCCGACATTGATTTTCCGATGGCGGTAATTGTTACCACCTATCCGGGAGCTACCCCCGAGGAAATCGAGTCGGAGATTACCATCAATATCGAAGACGCTATCAGCACCGTATCGGGTATCGATGAGATCCAGTCCTATTCCCAGCACGGCATGTCGCTGGTCATGGTGCAGTTTGATCTGGAAGAGGACATAGATATTAAAGCGATGGATTTGCGTGATGAGATTGACCTGATACGCGGGCGTCTACCTGATGATGCAGAGGATCCGATTGTCAGGAAGTTCGATTTCGAGCAGATACCGGTTGTTACGCTTGCTCTGACCGGTGATTACGATGTCAATGAGCTTTTCCAACTGGCCGAAGATCATCTTGAAGACCGCCTGGCCCAGCTCCCGGGCGTGGCGGAAGTTGATATTACCGGAGGTCAGAGGCGTGAAATACAGGTGCGTTTAAGCCCTATAAAATTGCGCGCTTATGGTATCCCGATCGGACAGGTCTCTTCCGCTCTGCGTGCGGCCAATATCGAGGTCTCGGCCGGCGAGGTCAAAGAACCGCTCAGAGAATACACGATACGCACGGTTGGTAAGTTCCAAAATGTCGATGAGATATCCGATATACCCGTAGTAAAGAATGAATACAGCACGGTTTACCTGCATCACTTAGGGGAAGTTGTGGATACTTTTGAGGATGAAGATACCCGTTCCCGTGCTGACGGACGCTCCAGTGTGGTTTTGACTATCCAGAAGCAGGCGGACGCCAATGATGTAGAGATTTCCGATGCCGTCCAGGCGCTTATGCCGCAGTTGCAGGAATTATTGCCCGGCAGCACCGAAATTTTCATTACTGAAGATACCTCCGATTTCATCCGTGGTGCGCTGGGTAATGTAAGGACAAATATTATTATAGGTATTATCTTAACCGCACTGGCGCTCTATCTTTTCTTCAGTTCATGGCGTGGCACGATAATAGCCGGTGTTGTTATGCCTTCAGCCCTGGTGATGGCTTTCATCTTCATGATGTTTTCCGGGGTAAGTGTGAACATCCTGACACTGACCGCCTTAGCCCTGTCGGTGGGGATAGTGGTCAACAACTCCATATTGATACTGGAAAATGCGAACCGGTTTGTCGAGGAGGGGATGGAGCCGGTGGAGGCGGCTATAAAGGGTACAAAAGACATCGGTCTGGCCATTGTCAGCTCGACTGCCACCAACCTGGTGGTTTTCCTGCCGATCGCGTTTATGGGCGAAATCATTGGTCGGTTTTTCAGCGAATTCGGTTTGACAATTGTCTTTGTCACGACGGTCTCATTGTTCGTTTCATTTACACTGACTCCGATGATGTGCGGGTTATTGCTGAAAAGTAACCATGATACTCAGGTGAACAATTGGTTTTTCAGTTTATTGCATTTTCCCCCTAAAGTTTGGCAATGGTGCGTAGAGTGGCTGCGCACGAATTACCTGGGCGTGCTGGATTGGTGTCTTAGATGGCGCAAAACGACTCTCCTGCTGACGGTTCTTTTGGTCGTTGTTTCCATGATCGGTATGTTCAAGGTGGTGGGAGCGGAATTCTTCCCCCGCTCCGATGAGGGCAGCTTCAGAATTACAGTCGAGACCGCTTTGGGAAGCTCTTTGGACTGGACCGCCGGACGCGTGGAAGAGATCGAACGTATTATTGAAGAACATATCCCGGAAGAATACCTTGAGCGTTACTACTCTCGTGTAGGAACGGCATCCGGCTTTGTCGGCGGAGTTTCCGAAGGTACCCATTTAGGGGAAGTGTCGGTGACGCTTATTGATGCCTTAGACAGGCCTGAATCCGTATATAAAATTCTTAACGATATACGTCCTTACCTGGCCAATGTCCATTCGGTCCAAATGACGGCCACGACAGAGACCGGCGGCGGGCCCGGGGCCGACCCTATTGAAATTGACATTTATGGTAATGACATTGAAGAATTGAGAGAGGTCACGGCACAAATTATGGAGGCTACGGTCAATACGCGCGGCACCGCCGACGTCCAGCAATCTTACCGAACCGGTCGGCCGGACATAACTTTCACGCCGGATCACAGTCGCTTGAAACGCCATAATCTGACGGCCAATGAAATAGCGCGCGAGTTAAGAACTTTTATTGAAGGGGCGACTGCTACACAATTATTCGATGCCGGTGAGGAATACGATATACGGGTGCGGTTTGATGAAAGATACAGGAAATGGAGCGGGGATATCAGCGGCTTTTTCGTGAGTTCGCCGGCGACCGGCAGTATGGTGCCGGTGACGGAACTCGGTCGGGTGGAATATGTTGCCAGCCCCGTATCCATTATGCGTAAAGACCGTCAAAGACTGATCACCGTCTCTTCGCAACTTACGGGCGAACGTTCGCTGGGGGAGGTGCGTGATGATATCGCCCGTGCCATCGATGAACTGGACATCAGCGATGACGTCCGTATAGATTTTGCCGGTGAAGTGGAACTTATGCGCGACAACTTTCGTGAGCTTTACCAGGCGATGGGAACGGCGGGCGTGTTGACCTTTTTATGCACCGCCGGAATTATCGAGTCCTTTTTCCTGGCTGTTATCATAATATTAAGTATTCCGGTCTCTTTCATTGGAGTGGTTTTGGCTCTGATTCTTGGAGGAGTGGCACTGAATATATTTTCGCTGATGGCGATGATCATGCTTGTTGGCATGGTCGTCAATAACGCAATTATTGTGCTTGACTACGCCACCCGTCCCGAGCAGCAGCAGCTGCCACCCTGGCGTCGGGTTTATGACGCATGCGCGCTGCGTTTCCGTGTGCTGCTGATGGCGAACCTGACCACCGTGGCCGCGATGGTCCCGCTGTCGCTCGGACTGGGTTTCGGCGGTGAAATTTTCCGCCCGCTCGCCCTGGTGCAGATCGGGGGTATTATAGCCGCCGGTTCGCTTGCCCTGCTGGTCATCCCCGTCATTTATACCAGCTGGTATAACCTGATCGAACATCATAAGGACGCCAATTGACACGGATAAGGAGGGATGTCCTCAGTGAACACCTTTTTTACTCATCACCCGTGACTTATGTGCCGGTGGGAAAATGATTCAGAGCCACGAGCCTAGGGAATTAAAATTCAAAAATTAACTTACCATAAATTACTACTCGTTTATTCGTATATTGTGCAGATATATCGGTACGGTCAGACATATCATTTTACCTATCCATGATTAATTATCGCCTCAACTAATGCATCCTGTATCTGTCTCATATCCCAATTGCTTCCCCTTCTGAAATTATTTATCATAATAGAAAAAGCATATTTAGGCCCTGATTTCGAAGTTACATAGCCGCTCAGTGTGCCCACTCTTGCAATATAACCGCTTTTTGCATTAACTCTTTCTCTATATTTTTCAGCAGCGAGACGCCTTGCCAGCGTCCCGTCTTGCCCGGCCGTAGGGAGCTGATATTCTAAAAAGCCATCGTAATCATTTTCCACCTGGCGCAGGAGTTCGGATAAGAAGCGTGGTGTTATGCGATTATTCCTGGAATATCCACTTCCGTCGGCTGAACGAAAGGCCGGCTCACCGGCTTCTCGGTTTGACATCATGTCAGTAATAACTTCGTTACCGCTCTGCCAGGACCCGACCCCCTTTTTTTCCTTACCCATAACCTTTAACAGTGCTTCGGCATAAAGATTCTGGCTGTCAACCAATATTACTTCGATTACTTTTTCCAGCGGAGCACGACGTAAAGCTATCAAAGTCATGTCGGAATAATCATCTACAGCAGCAGTTTCTATGTTATGTTTGATAACCTCCCCGTTGAATTCGATATGATGATTGGACAGGATATGTACGAATGCTTTGCCGGCGGAGACAGCGGGATCGGGCACGGTGATCAGTCCACTCCAGCCGCCCGTGCGGTGGCGTGCTTCGCCACGTATCCGTAAACGCCATTGCGAAATCTCTCTGTCGATATGTATTATATTAGAACTGGCGGCTGGGCCGGTACGACAGTTATTTTCGATCTGAAAATAGCCTATATGAGGGGAAAGTGTGATGTTAGCTGGAGCGCCCACGTCAGGACCCGGGCTTACGGTAACTCTTATGCAGTTATCATGGAAGATAAATCCATTGACTGGTGCCGAATAATGTCGGTCCAGTTGGTCCCGAGGCCAATCAGGGTGGATGTACTCATTGTCAAAAGCACTCTCATCGATGATCACATTTCCGTTCACTTTATCTATGCCGTGTTTTTTTAGCAGTCGGGCCCATCGGTTGAACTGTTCAGTGGCATCCTCGCCGATTGCCGGGCTGCCGATAGTGGGGTCGCCGGCACCTTTAATGACAATATCACCTTCTAAAATCCCGTCAACTATTTCTCCGTCAAGCCACACGGAAGTTACAAACTCGTAGTCTTTCCCTAAAAAATCAAGGGCGGCTATAGCGGTAACTATTTTATGGTTTGAGGCGGGGATGAGCGGTACATCGGCATTGCGGCTGAAAACCACATTGCCATTCTCAAGATTGACGACTGAAATGCCGATTTCGGCATTTTCCAGCCTGCTATCTGACAGTGTTCGGGCAAACTCGCTTTGCAGAGTAGATGCAGAGGCCGAAGCCAGTGGGGAGAATAAAAATAAAATTGATACGACGATACTCAAAAACTTCAAGCGCAGTTGGCCATTAAATCTATTCGTTTTTATGGTCAGGAGCATATGGAATGAACTGTTTTGCATCGGTCTGTAACATTTAATGTCCTTTAACTATCCAATCCGCCCAGAAAGGCAGCTGCATTCCTTGTTGGACCAGGAGGGTAAGCAGAGTAACAAGAAAGCCCGCAATGAGAACACCTAATAAACAAGAGAGCATAAAACTGCGTTTATTGACACCTATGACAAAGGCCCCTAAAGAACCGGTATAAACTCCGCTGCCGGGCAGTGGAATCCCTATGAAGAGCGCAACGCCTATTGTTCCGTATTTTTCCACATAGGGTGACAGCTTATCTCTTGCTCTGTTAATAAACGGCTCTACGTATTTTCTGAAAGGTGGTATTTTATCCATGATGAAGAAAAAAAAAGGCATCAGGTGGAAAAGCAACAGTCCTAAAATAATATTGCAGAGGATACAAACAAGTGCAATGGCCGACCAATGCATTAAGCCCGGGGTTATTCCCCAGCTTTCGCTGCCCAGTATACCGTATGGAATGGAAGCTCTGAGTTCAAGAGCGGGAATTAAAGTTATCAGACACAACAATATTATCTGGAAAAGCATGGTCAATTATTCTCCTGCTCAGTTTCATCTTTTTTTTGCTGATTGGATTTTTTATAACTGGTGAAAGGGGGCATTACATCTCCGGGCAGCCTCCACCATAGGTGAAAAATAAGAAAAGAAAGGGCGGTTAGATAAACAATTATCCCAATTACCAACCGCCATCCTTCCGGAAGGTTTTCCATTGGTTCAGTTTCTGGTATTAAATATTTCAGCCAAATACATTATATAGTTTTTACCTATTCTTCCTCAGCTTCCTTTTTCCTCCTGTCGATTATCTGCTGCTGCAGGTGGGCGGGGACGGGGTCATAATGTGAGAATTCGATAGAGAAGGAACCTTCACCGCCTGTCATACTTTGCAATTCGGCGCTGTAAGTACTGACTTCGGACTGAGGTATATGTGCAGACAGTGTTTGCATTTGCCCCTCCTGATTCATCCCTTCTATTTGTGCCCTGTGCCCTGCGAGGTTTGCCGTAACATCCCCTACATATTCCGATGGAACGGTAACATCTATTTTAACTATAGGTTCGAGCAGTGTTGGTTTGCATTTATGGAAAGCTTCTCTGAAGGCGCGAGAAGAAGCGATTTTAAATGCAGCTTCTGAAGAATCGACATCATGATATGAGCCGAAGAATACAGCGGCTTTTACATCGACTATGGGGTAGCCGGCCAGGACACCTTTTATAAGCGTTTCTCTTATACCTTTCTCAACTGCCGGCATAAAGCCCTGGGGGATGACACCGCCTTTAACTTCATCGATAAATTCGAATCCTTCACCACGCTCGTTGGGTTCTAACCTCAAGTGTACTTCCCCATACTGGCCGCGTCCGCCACTTTGTTTTTTATGTTTATATTGGCCTTCGGCGGATGCTCTGATCGTTTCCTGATACGGTATGGCCGGTTCATGTGTTTCGGCGCTGACGCCAAAGCGTTTTTTCAGCTTACTCAGCATGACCTCGAGGTGCAGGTTACTCATTCCTGTGATGAGCAGTTCGTTGCTTTGAGCTTCCCTGCCGACATCAAAGGTGGGATCGGCTTCGGCCAAACGCTGCAGGCCGGAACTGATTTTTTGTTCATCATCCCGGCTTTTCGGTTCAACAGCTAACGACATCATAGGTTTAGGCAATTCAGTAGGGTGCAGATGAAGGTCAGAACCTTCACTTCGCAAAGTATCATCGAAATCCATTTCTTCCACTTTACTGACGCATGCAAGATCTCCCGGGCCGGCCGAACCGCACTCATGCTGTTCCTGTCCAAAGACCTGGTTGATATGCCCTAAACGTTCTTTTTCACCAGTACGAGCTACTTCCACGGTATCGCCATCTTTTATTGTACCGCTGAAGACACGGAAAAACACTAATCGGCCGACATGCGGGTCAATGATGGTTTTAAAGACTTTGGCGCAGAAGGGGCCGTTGGGATCCGGTTGCAGTTCCACTGGTTCATTTTCAGAATTAAGAGCTTCCACGGGAGGTTTTCCGGCAGGAGAAGGCGTGCAGGAAACCAGGAAGTCGAGCAGCTCTTTAACACCAACTTTTTTGCCGGCTGCAGTACAAAGTATAGGGACAAGTGCGCCGTTGGCTACAGCAGCCTTAAAAGTATTATTTATCTGCTCAATGCTTATCTCTTCGCCTTCAAGATAAGCTTCCATCAGTTCATCATCACATTCGATAATCGATTCCCGTAATTCTTCTCTCAATCCATCAAAATCTCCTACCGTCTCCCCCGGTGCTTCAGTTGCTTCGAGCAGATTTACCACTCCCTGACATTGCTCACCTACACCGACAGGCAGCGAAACGGGAACGCATTCTGTTCCGAAAGCCTCTTGTATTTCTCCAACAACATTGGCATAGTCGACATTATCGGCATCAACATGTGTAACGATAAAAACCCTTGCCTGCCCGCCTTTTTGGGCAAAGCTGTGCATTTTGCGCGTGTTGAGTTTAACGCCATCAGAAGCATCAACAGCGATGAGGACAGTTTCTACGGCAGGCAGCACAGCGGCAGCAGCACCGGTAAAATCAAGGTGACCAGGGGTGTCGATCAGGTTGAAGGTATGTTTATCATAGTCAAAAATGAAAATTGCGCTGTCAATGGAGAATTTTCTTTCCTTTTCCTCAGCATCGAAATCACTTAAGGAATTCCCATCATCTACACTCCCCAACCTGTTCGCAGCCTTCGAGGTAAAGAGCATTGAATCGACTAATGTAGTTTTTCCTGAACCGCCGTGTCCTGCAATTGCTAAATTTCGTTTACTGGAAAGTTCATCTTTAGCCATAAAAAGACCTCCATGTTTACACTTTACCTGGTAAAGTGTGATGATATTATAAACTTAAAAATGTTGGTTATAATGTAAGTATTCCACTAATTTTCCAAGCGGGAAGTATAAAGAGAGGCTATATCTAATGCCTCTTCCAGCCGGAATTTATTTTCATAAAGAGCCTTGCCTGTTATCACACCGTCGGCACCGATATTGCCCAGTTGTTTAATATCCTCGAGGCAGCTTACACCGCCGGAAGCGATAACGGGTATATGAGTTTCATTTAAAAGCCGCTCCACACCGTCAAAATTAGGTTGTGAGAGCATCCCGTCGCGCTCCACATCGGTATAAAGGTAAGCGGCCGGCGGGCCGGACTGTAATTTACGTGCAAGGTCCAATATCGTGACGTTTGAATTGGCTTGCCATCCCTCTACACTCACGTAATCTCCTTGTGCATCTAAAGCGACAACGATTTTGCCGGGGTGTTTTTGACACTGAGTAATCGTCCATTCAGGGTCTTTAACTGCTTTAGTACCGACAACGACTTTCTCTACTCCGGCGTTGAGAGCCTTATTTATGTCACTATGGCTTCTTACGCCGCCACCGAGTTGAATCTTAAGGTTGGATTTAGTGATGAGTTCGGTAACGGCATCATTACTGTCCAGGCTTTGGGTAAGGGCTCCATCCAGGTTAACAACATGCAGCCATTGCGCTCCGGAAATTTCCCATTGTCGGGCGGCTTTCCATGGTTTCTCAAAATATTTTACAGCGGTATCCGGCTTCCCTTTCTGCAGCCGCACACAGCATCCTTTTTTGATATCTACTGCGGGGAATACAATCATTGAATAATCAACAAGCTGAGTTATTTCGGTGGGTAAGTATAAAAAAATGGAGCGGGTGAGGGGATTCGAACCCCCGACAACCAGCATGGCAAGCTGGCGCTCTTCCGCTGAGCTACACCCGCACGCATTCAACTGCACCAAAAACATCCAAAATCAATTATATCTATTTTAACTTAGCATGTCAAATAAACATGCTCATTCGTATTTCTTGAAAACTATCGAAATGTTATGGCCGCCGAACCCGAACGAATTGTTAAGAACGCCTTTAACCGATTTTTCCTGAGCGGTATTGGGCACAAAATTGAGTGAACCGCACTCGGGGTCCGGATCGTCCAGATTGATAGTTGGCGGACATACGCTATTCATAATAGCATGTATACAGACAGCGCTTTCCAAGGCCCCCGAAGCACCTAAGAGGTGGCCGAACATACTTTTGGAAGAACTGACGGCGATAGTATCGGTACAATTCGAAAAAACTCTGGCTACGGCCTGCGCCTCTATACCGTCACCGGCCGGTGTAGAAGTGCCATGAGCATTGATATAGTCTATATCTTCCGGATTAAGCTCAGCATCTTCCAATGCCTTTTCCATGGCATTTTGCGCGCCGGTTCCATCCTCGCACGGCAGCGTCATATGATAGGCGTCGCTGCTCCCGCCGTAACCTGCAACTTCGGCAAGGATATCGGCACCCCTTTTCAAGGCATGGTCTAAGGCTTCAAGAACCAAAACAGCAGCCCCTTCGGCCATAACGAAACCATCCCTGTTTATATCAAATGGCCGGCTGGCTTTTTGCGGGGCATCATTGCGTTTGCTCAAAGCTTTGGCCTGAATGAATCCGGAAAGTCCCATCGGGGTTACGGCCGCTTCGGCGCCTCCGCAAACCTGAGCATCCACCCGACCTGACCGGATACTGTCCAATGCCTCACCTATGGCATTTGAGCCGGAAGCACAAGCACTTGATACGGAAAACGAGGGGCCTTTGAAGCCGTGGAGAATACTTACCATACCCGCTGCGGCATTTGTCATCAGTTTAGGTATCATAAGCGGGCTGACTCTGCGCGGCCCGGAATCCAGCAATTTGGAGTGCTGGGTTTCAATCTCCATCAGTCCGCCTATTCCTGTTCCTATAAAAGCACCGACTCGCTCTGGTGCATAGCCGGCGTCTTTAACACCACTATGCTCAATAGCCTCCTGAGCGGCCGCCACGGCAAATTGGCTGAAACGGTCGACACGCCGTGCTTCTCTTTTGCTGAAATAGTCCAGCGGGTCAAAAGACTTGGCTTCACCGGCGAAATGGACTTCATAATCAGACGTATCAAACCCTTCTATAGGCCCAATCCCGCTCTGTCCTTCTTTAACGGCATCCCACAAAGCCTTGCAGTTATTGCCGAAGGGAGAGACAGCCCCTAAACCTGTAACTACTACACGCCGTTTAGACATAGGTTTTATTGATTCTCCGAAATAAATTTAATAGCTTCTCCTACAGTACCTATTTCCTGTGCCTGTTCATCGGAAATCTCCAACCCAAACTCTTCTTCCAAATCGATGACAAGCTCAGCCATATCGAGTGAATCAGCCTGCAAGTCATTAACGAAATGAGTATCGTCGGTAATCTGAGATTCATCTACATCCATTCTGTCAGCAACCATGCTTATTACGGTTTGAGTTATATCTTGATCTGCCACTTCTACTACCTCCAAACAAAAATTTAGTTTGATTAATATCGATGTTACCGGGAGAAACATCGAAAGTAATTTTTAATCTATTAATTAAATCCCGGTGAACAAAATTCCATATTGAAATACGCGATTTTACTAACGTATAAATTTAACGTTAAATACCGGCTGATTGCAAGTGTAAGCCTGGTGATAGAGGTAGTAACGGTCATTTACATTGCCAGTCCACCATCAACGCTCAGCACCTGACCTGTCATGTAATCTGAAAGATCAGAAGCTAAAAATAAGACGGCATTAGCGACATCTTCAGGCTCACCGAGCCTTGTTGCAGGGATATTTTGCATCAGCGCCTTTTTGGCATCCTCCGGCAATTCTTCGGTCATTCGGGTGCGAATATAACCTGGCGCAACGGCATTTACTCTTACCCCGCGTTTAGCCATTTCTCTCGCTGCGGATTTTGTAATGCCCAGAACACCGGCTTTACTCGCTGAGTAATTTATTTGCCCGGGATTCCCCAGTAAGCCAACAACGCTTGATATGTTAACTATGCTGCCGCTGCGCTGTTTCA